>DVOF01000195.1 GCA_018713805.1 Candidatus Aphodoplasma excrementigallinarum
AGCGGCAATAAAGCGGCGCAAAAACCTCTTTAGTTTGTCAAAAATGCGGAAAAAACAGAAAAAACCGTAAATCAATTTTTCTTCACATTATACCAAAATATGGTATAATAATCTCACAAGGCGAAAATCAAGGATTTCGGCCTGTGTGTTTTGTGCAGAAAGCTTGGATTACGGTTTTTTCTGTTTACAGAGTAGGATAGACACGGTTTGACCAAACAAGGAGGATACCATGATGAACTTACCAATCCAGATTACCATGAATGCGCCGAAGACGAAGCCGGTGACGTACCTGCCGGTCAATTCGATCCGGCCCAACCCCTACCAGCCGCGGCGGCACTTCGACCAAAAGGCGCTCGAGGAGCTCGCCGAGTCGATCAAGAGCTACGGCGTGCTCCAGCCTATCAGCGTAAGGCGGCAGACGTCGTCGATCTACGAGCTGGTGGCGGGGGAGCGGCGGCTGCGCGCGTCTAAGATGGCAGGCTTGGAAACGGTGCCGGTCATTGTGACCGACTTTGACGAAAGCGACTCTGCGCTCGTCGCTTTGCTGGAAAATCTACAGCGCGAGGACCTCTCCTACATGGAGGAGGCGCAGGGCTATGCGCACCTAATCAACCAGCACCATCTCACGCAGGAGGAGGTCGCGGCGAAGGTCGGGAAAAACCAGTCCACGATTGCCAACAAGCTCCGCATTTTAAAGCTCGGGCCGCTGGTAAAGAAAATTTTGGCGGACAATAACCTCACAGAGCGCCATGCCCGCGCACTGTTAAAGCTCGACGACGAGCAGGCGCAGCTCAGTATTTTAAAGCAGGTGTGCGAGCAGGGGCTCAACGTTGCGCAGACGGAACGGCTCATTGAGGCGGCAATCGAAAAAGAAAATACGCCCGCCAAGCCGCGCAAGAAGAACTTCTTCGTCGGCCACAGCAATGTGCGCATTATTGTCAATACGATCAAACAGTCGATCAAGATGATCCGCGACGCGGGGATGGACGCTTCCATGCGCGAAATCACGAGCGACGACTACATCGAATATACGATAAAAATCTGCAAAAAGCCTCCGCAGAAGCAACAGGGATAAAAGAAAGCGCCGGACGTAATATCCGGCGCTTTTATGATAGGATTATTTAAAATATGCGCCCGCCCTACGCAGCACGGCGCGCAGCGCGTCGGTATCGACCTTGTGTACGTCGCCGCCGTTTGCAAGTACTGCCGCCGCGCCGGCCGCCTGCCCAGTCGTGAGACACGCGGGCATAATCCTTACACTCGCGAGGATGGAGCGGTCGCAGCTGATACATCTGCCTGCGACCAACACATTGTCAAGCCCTTTTGGCGTCAGGCAGCGGTACGGCACGCCGTACGACTCGCCCGCCTGGTAGCGGGCCTCGCGCCGCTGACTTTCCGCGCGCGGAATCTCGCCCTTGCTGCCCTTTTTCGTATGGATGTCGATATAGTAGCAGCAGCGGCTGATTTCATCCGGGAAACTGCGGCGCGCATAGTAGTCCTCTGCGTTTAACTCGTAGTCGCCCATGATACGCCGCGATTCACGGATGCCCATAAGCGGCGCGGTCTCGCCGATATACGACGCGCGGAAAGCCGGGACGTACTTCCGAAGCGCGTCCGCAATCGACCAGGCAATCTTGCGCCCCTCAAAAAACGCCGCCGACACCGACGCGGGATTCGTCGCGTCCACGTCGTAGACGTGGTTGGCGTTAAAGCCGACCACGCCCCTTGTCGTCAGGTTCTGGCAAAAGTGCTTGTCGACAATATGCGGATATTCGTCCCCCTCCGCCCATTGCTTGATGGGGCTGTTGGGGTTGTGGTCAAAGTGCAGGCTGGGAGCGTCTAAGTACGCTTTTTCATCCACGTTGGCAACGGAAAAGCAATGCGTCGCAAGCTGGGTTTCGTGCGTTTCATCGTCGCCGAAGCGGTACTCCGCGCCCGCCCACGCGGCAAGGTCGCCGTCGCCGGTCGCGTCAATATACGTCTTGGCAGAATACGCGTTGAGGCCGGATTTGTTCGACACAATGACCGCCTCAACGTGGCCGTCTGCCGCCTCAACTCCTGCGAGTGTGGTACAGAAAAGCACGTCCACGCCTGCGCTTTCCATCAGCTCGTCGTAAGTGCGCTTGAGCCCCTCCGGCTCAATGGGGGTCCAGTCCTTGCCATGGATTTCGTGCGGGTATAGCTCGCATGCGCGGTTATAGACTTCCTCCGCAATCCCGGCATAGATGACCCGTACGCCGTCCGTCATCGGGCACCACGCCGGCACCATCCCCATGGTGCCCATACCGCCGAGGCTTCCCGTCGCCTCAATTAGAAGTACCTTTGCGCCGCCGCGCGCTGCCTGTGCTGCGGCCGCGCAGCCTGCCGGGCCGCCCCCGGCAACGAAAACGTCATAGCTGTCGTCCTTTGGAATCCTCTTTTCCAGCAAAAGCTCTCCCAATTTAGCCACCTCATTTATACAATTTTATATCGTCTATTTTCCGCTCACGAGCGCGCCCTTGCGCAGCATGGCATTCGGCGCGGCGGGCTTATCGAGCGGCATGGTAAATACCATTTGTGCGTGCGGCGTACTGGTAATCGCTTCGCCGGCCTCGTTTTTGAGCCACGCCACCTTTTGCGAAAAGTACGGCTTCCCGGGCTGGATGACCTCCACGGTGTCCCCGACGGAGAACTTATTGCGCTGCTCCACGGTGGCAATCCCCGTCGCTTCGTCATACGCCGTCACAAAGCCGACAATATCATAGTCACGGATGTACGAGCTCGTCTCATAGACCTGCGCGTTTGCGTCCGTTTTCCCGAAATAGAAGCCGTGCGTATAGGGGCGGTGGCTGACCTTGAGTACTTCGTTTAAGCTTTCCGGATCGAACTGGTAGTGCGCCGGGTCTGATAAGTAGCGGTCAATCTCCTCCCGGTAGGCCTTTACCACCGTGGCGACGTAGTATTCGCTCTTGACACGGCCTTCGATCTTGAAGCTTGTGATGCCGCTCTGCACTAACTCCGGAATATGGTCGATCATGCACAGGTCTTTGGAATTAAAAAAGAAACTCCCCTGTTCGTCCTCCCCGACGTGGATATACTCGCCCGGGCGCTTCTCCTCCACGAGCGCATAGTTCCACCGGCACGGCTGGGCGCATTCGCCCTTGTTCGCGTCGCGCCCGGTCAAGTAGTTGCTCAGTAGGCACCGCCCGGAGTAGGAGATACACATGGCGCCGTGCACAAACGCCTCGATCTCCAGCTCAGGCGGGGTATTATCCCGGATTTGCCGGATTTCCGCCAGGCTCAGCTCGCGCGCGAGCACGACACGCTGCGCGCCCATGTTATACCACGCCTTTGCGCTCAGATAATTCGTATTGTTGGCCTGTGTGGAAATATGGATATGCAAATCCGGGTGCCGCTCATGAATCAGCGTGAACAGCCCCAGGTCGGCGACAATCACCGCGTCAATCCCGAGCGACACAACCGCGTCGAGATATGCGCAAAACCCTTCTAAGTCCGCATTGTGCGGAATGATATTCGTCGTCAGATAGACCTTTTTCCCGCGCTCATGCGCAAAACGAATCCCCTCCTCCATCTGGGGAAGGGAAAAGTTTTTCGACGCGGTGCGCAGGCCGAACGCCTCGCCGCCGATGTAGACCGCGTCCGCCCCGTACAGAATCGCCATTTTCAGTTTTGTCAAGTCGCCCGCGGGCGCCAAAAGTTCAATCGTATTCAAACAAACACCTCATTTATTCCTCCGCCTTTTTATACGACACGGCAACGCCGTCGCCGATCGATAAAAGAGACGTTTCCAGCCGCGTGTCGCTGCACAGCGCGGCAATATACTTTTTGAGCCGCTTTACAATCGTAATTTTCCGCCGGACAAGCAGCTCCCGGCTGGCGACCATACCACCGTACAGGATGTTGTCGGTCACGAGTACGCCACCCGGCCGCAGCAGGCGGATACAATGCGGCAAAAAGTAGATGTAGTGCGCCTTTGCACCATCCATAAAAATCATGTCGTATGGGCCGTCGAGCGCCTCCAGCAAAACATCCGCGTCCGCACTCAGCACGTCAATCTGCCCGCTGCACCCAAACTGTGCGATGTTTTCCCGGGCAATCTGCGCCATGCGCTCGTCGCGCTCAATCGTCGTAATCTGCGCCCCGCGCGGCAGGCTACCCAGCATCAGCAGGGAAGAATAGCCGATTGCCGTGCCGATTTCCAGCACGCGCATTGGCTTATGAATCCGGCACAGCACCTGCAAAAAGCTGGCAACCTCTTTTTGTACAATGGGGACGCCGTGCTCGTGCGCGTAGCGTTCCAGCTTTAAGAGGCGCGGCTCGCTCGGCGGCAGGGATGCGCGGATAAAGTCGATGATATAATCGTGCGTGATATTTTGCTCGTCCGGCATATGCCGCTCCTTTCCCAGCCGGTCAGGGCTGGATTTCGCTCATGATCTGTTCGTGCTCGTCATATGTTTCCGAATAGTAAATCTTTCCGTCCGCGTCGGACTGGAAGAAATAGTAATCTGTATCGGCCGGATAGAGCGCCGCCTCGATCGAGGCCTTGCCCGGGCTGCAAATCGGCCCGATAGGGAGCCCCTCGTTGATGTAGGTATTGTAGGGCGAATCGATCTGGATGTCGCTGTTTGACAGGATTGGCTTGCGCTCGCCCAAGATGTACTGCACGGTCGCGCACGACTCCAGATATGGGTACGTCGTGGAATCCAGCCGGTTGTGGAACACGCTCGACACCAGCGGCCTGTCCGCGTCCGAGCCGGCCTCCGCCTCGATGATGGACGCGAGCGTCACAATCTCGTCCATGCTGTAACCCGCCTCCTGCGCTGCGGCCCGGTACTCGTCGGTGAAAATCTGCTCAAAGCGGTCGAGCATGAGCTTGACGATATCGCTCCCGCTCATCTGGTTGGAGATGTTGTACGTATCCGGGAACAGGTACCCCTCCAGCGGGTTTTCCCGGTCGATTCCCTGCAAAAAGTCGTAGTCGTAGCTCTCGTTCAGCGCGGCGGTAAAGTCCTCCGCCGTTATGTAGCCGGTTTCAGCCACAATATTCGTAATCTCTTTGAGGGTGGAGCCCTCTGGGATGGTGATATCCGTCGTACGGTAGCGGTCTGCATACGTCAGCCCGTTGATCAGCAGGTTGTAGCCGCTGCCCTTATGGATTTCAAATTCGTCGGAGTAGTATTTGCCGTCTGCACCCTTGATGTTCGACATCAGCTCAAACAGCCAGGGGTATTTGATTACATTGTTTTCCTTCAGTGTCTGCGCCACGCTGTGCGAGTCCGGGTTTTCCCCGATTGTAATCGTCACGCTCTCTTTGTCCAGGCTGCCAAACAGTACGTCGCCGGCCATAAAGATGGCCTGCACAATCAACACGACGGCCACGACGGCAAGAATCATCGGAATCAGAGCGGATTTGCGCTTTCTTTTGTTGTCTGCCATTTCACTCACCTCATAGTTTCCATTGTACAACACGAATCCCCGTTCGTCAATATAAAACGGCTTTCGGCAGTATTTTTACTTCAGAATATAAGAAAAGGCGGGCCTGCACCCGCCGTATCATTGTCCTACATTTCCCGCCGGCCTTCCATGGCGCGCAGAAGCGTCACCTCGTCGGCATATTCCAAGTCGCCGCCGACCGGGAGACCATGGGCAATCCGGGTAACGCGCACGCCGAGCGGCTTTAACAGCTTGCAAAGATACATTGCCGTCGCCTCGCCGGACACGGTTGGGTTGGTCGCCATGATGACCTCGCGCACGCCGCCTGCGCCAATGCGCGCAAGCAGGGACGCAATTTGCAGATCGTCCGGCCCCACGCCGTCCATGGGCGAGAGCGCGCCGTGCAGAACGTGGTAAAGCCCCTTATATTCGCGCATTTTCTCCATGGCAATCACATCCCTGGGCGACTCGACGACGCAGATCGTCGAACTGTCGCGCCGCGTGTCGGAGCAAATCGCGCACGGCGACACGTCCGTCAGGTTTTGGCACACCTCGCAGAAACAGATTTTCTCCTTTGCTTCCAAAAGCGCGTCCGCCATCTGCGCGGCATACTCTTTAGGCATGTTCAGGATATGGAACGCGAGACGTTCCGCCGTTTTGCGTCCGATACCCGGCAGCTTTGCAAACTGCTCGATCAGGTTCTCAATTGGTGCTGCATGCATACGGCCCCTCCGATCAGAACAGGCCCGGAATGTTCATCCCGCCGGTGACCTTGCCCATCTCGCTTGCAATCATTTCCTCCGCCTGGCGCAGGGCCTCGTTGGTCGCGGTCAGGATCAGGTCCTCAAGCGTTTCCACATCGTCCGGGTCAACGGCGTCCGGGCTGATCTTGACCGACACGATCTGCTTTTTACCCGATGCAACGACCGTCACCGCGCCGCCGCCGGACGAAGCCTCGACCGTCTTTGCTTCGGCCTCCTCCTGGATTTTCGCCATCTGCTCCTGCATGCGCTGCGCCTGCTTGATCATGTTGTTCATATTGCCCATACCGGGCATTCCGCCTCTGAATTTTGCCATGGTGGTTCCCTCCGTTTTTCTTTATTCATCTTCTATTACAATGTCGTCGTTGTCCATCGACAGGAGCGCATCGAGCGGGTCGGCCCCCTGCGGCTCCACTTCTTCGTCCGGCACAGCCGGTGGCGCGCTCTCGACAGGCGCTTCCTGCGCTTCCGCCGGCGCAGGCGCGCTTTCCTCAATGGAAACAAACTCCGTCTCCGTTACAAACGCAACCTTTGCCCCGTCGCCGCCAACTGCGTACAGCGCGCTGTTGAAGTCCGCGCCGTACATATTGATGATTTCTTTTACATAAACTTCGTTGATTAAATACAATGTATCATTAGAAAATTTCGCCTTTTTCATAAACAGTGCGCCGTATAAGGGGGGATATTTCTTTTGCAGGATCCCCAGCAGCTCGGCCCAGACCCGGCCCGGCTCTGTCTTGCGCGCCGCGTTCTTTGCTGCGGGGCGTGACGCGGGCTTTTCCGCAGGGCGCGTTTCCACCTTTGCCGGCTGCTGCGGCGCAGCGGGCTTCGGCTCTGCCGCCTTTTGCACCACAGGCGCGGCCTGCGGCGGTTCTACATCCCACGGCGGCGCATCCTCCGCCTGTGGAATAGACGGCGGCGCCGGTTCCGCGGGGGTTGCTACTGGCACGGGCGCGCCTCCGGCAAACATTTGCTCAAGCCGCTCGATACGCGCAAGCAGCGCGGCGTTCGACGCGGAAAGCTGTGTATCGCACAGGCGCAGGAGCGCAAGCTCGTAGAGCACCTTTGCGTTTTTCTGCCATTTTGCCTCTGCGCTTGCCGTGCAGAGCGCCTCCACAATATACGATAGCTCCGCCGCGCCGAAGCGTTTTGCCTCGTCCTGAATCGCGGCGAGCGTTTCAGCCGAATATTCAAACAGGCCGTCCGCCTGCCCTGCGACCTTGCAGACCAGGATGTCGCGGAAGCGGCGTGTTAAGGTTTCCATAAAGTTATTGATATCCTTGCCCTCGCGCACGACTTCTGCCACCGTTTTGAGAAGCGACGCGCTGTCCTTTGCCGCAAGCGCGTCCACCGTCTTAGAGACCGCCTCGTCCGGCGCAACGCCCATCACGGCATTGACGCCCTCCACCGTAATCCCGTCGGAGAGCGCGCTCACGCATTGGTCCAAAATACTGAGTGCGTCGCGCAGTGCGCCGTCGGCCAGCCGCGCAATCAGCTCCAGCGCGTCCACGTCCGCGCGGATATCCTCCGCCGTCGTAATTTCCCGCAGGCGGATTACAATGTCGTGTACGCTGATGCGTTTGAAGTCGAACCGCTGGCACCGCGAGGTGATTGTCGCGGGCAGCTTGTGCGCCTCTGTTGTCGCAAGGATAAACACGACGTAGGGCGGCGGCTCCTCGAGCGTTTTGAGCAGCGCGTTGAACGCCCCGCCGGAGAGCATATGCACCTCGTCGATGATGAAGATCTTATACTTTGCCTGCGCCGCCGAGTACGACACCTCGTCCCGGATTTCCCGGATGTTGTCGACCCCGTTGTTCGACGCAGCGTCAATTTCCGTAATGTCAAGGATACTGCCGTCAAGCGCGCCGCGGCAGATGGCACATTCGTTGCAGGGGTTGCCGTCCTTTGGGTGCAGGCAGTTGATTGCCCGGGCAAAGATTTTGGCGCACGACGTCTTGCCCGTGCCGCGCGTGCCGCAGAACAGGTAGGCGTGGGCCGTCTTGCCCGACATGATTTCGTTTTTCAGCGTGGATACCACGTGTGTCTGCCCGATCACATCGTCGAACGTGCGCGGCCTCCACTTACGGTATAGAGCCTGATATGCCATAGTATAAAACCTCGGTCTGTTTCCGTTTTTCCATAAAAAAATCGTACAACTCTGCGTCGAGACAGGCTTTCCATGCGGTAAGTCTGCAGCCGGCTCAGCCCTGGCGCCCCTGTAACACACCGGGGACACCGCTTATTGCTGCTCGGTTCCCCGCCTGACAAGGTTCACGGACCCCGGTCGCACAGGACCAAAGCCTCATAGCCTTTATACAAACGCCAGCCATACAAAACCGCCCCTCGGCAGAGTATTCACCCTTGCTATAGCGGATTGCAAGTACAGGGCACCGCTACCGCCCCGGCTAGTACGACTTCCTTATTATACCCTATTTTGCCGCCGATAGCAATACAAATTTGCAATATTTTTATAGCCGGAGGTGGATGAAAACGCAAAAAACGGGCGCACGCTGGGGGCGTACGCACCGTTTTTACAATGAACATGTTATCTATTTTATTCTGCGCGCTCAATCAGCGCGTAGTTGCCGTCTTTGCGCTTATACACAATGCTGACC
>DVOF01000196.1 GCA_018713805.1 Candidatus Aphodoplasma excrementigallinarum
CAGATATGTCCTGGAAATTAATAAACATACAAACGTTGCTACGTTGATTTGTAGGTTGGACGGAAGGGCAGAAACCATAACGGCCGACAACTTTGATGAAATAATTGCGAAAAATGTGAATGAGCATTCTATCACGGAAACCTATCATATGATATATAGTGCATCTGCGGTGCATGATGTGATGCCAACCACAGGCCCGGTATCTGATTCCTATATCGTTTTCTATGTGTATACGGACAAAGTTGAAATGGTGAAGGAAAACGTAGAGTTTGAATTTTCTTTAAATGGTAGCAGCGAGGATATCGTTGCGGAAATACGGCAAGAAAAAGACTGTTTAAGGTTCCGTGTCAGCGGCTGGAGCGGCCGGCAAAGTAATTATGATTTGAATGTAAGAATGACAGACAAGAAAACGGGCAAAACAGAAACCATTCAATGTAATAATTTGTACATTGAATGTCCGGTATAATACCGGTAATGAAGAAATTGTAAAAATGATTTGTCTTATAACATACAGGCTATCGTCTTGGGCGATAGCCTGTATGTATGTTCCACTATAGTACCTGTGTCTCTATATCTACAAAGGAGTCCCTGTTTTGCTTGACATTTCGGCTGTTCTTGTGTACAATTATACTGTTATAGATTCGACTACATTTCCGCGCGTACGGCGTGGAAACAGATACAGGAGGGGCATAAAATGGGGCTGAATTTGGCGCAGAAAATTATAAAAGAACACCTCGTGAGCGGCGAGATGAAGGCGGGGAGCGAAATTTCTATCCGCATCGACCAGACGCTTACGCAGGACTCGACGGGGACGATGGCGTATTTGCAGTTTGAGGCAATGGGCATCGACCGCGTTAAGACGAAAAAGTCGGTGGCGTACATTGACCACAACACCATTCAGTCCGGGTTTGAAAACGCGGACGACCATAAATATATCCAGACCGTGACGGCGAAGCACGGGATTTACTTCTCGAAGCCGGGCAATGGTATCTGCCACCAGGTGCAGCTCGAGCGGTTCGGCGTGCCGGGCATGACGCTGCTCGGCAGCGACAGCCATACGCCGACGGGCGGCGGCATCGGCATGCTCGCAATTGGCGCGGGCGGGCTCGACGTTGCGGTTGCCATGGGCGGCGGTGCGTACTATCTGATGATGCCGAAGGTATGTAAGGTCAACCTGACGGGCAAGCTGCGCCCGTGGGTTGCAGCAAAGGATATTATCTTAGAGGTGCTGCGCATTTTGAGCGTAAAGGGCGGCGTCGGCAAGGTGATTGAGTACGGCGGCGACGCGCTGGCGAATTTGAGCGTACCGGAGCGCGCGACGATTACGAACATGGGCGCGGAGCTTGGCGCAACGACGTCGATCTTCCCGAGCGACGAGGTGACGCGCGAGTTTATGCGCGCGCAGGGCCGCGAGGACGACTGGAAGAGCCTTGCAAGCGACGCGGACGCGGTCTATGACGAAGAGCTTACGATTGATTTGGACAAGCTCGTCCCGCTGGCGGCGCGGCCGCACAGCCCGGACAATGTCGAGACGGTCGAGAAGATTGGGCCAATCAAAGTTGACCAGGTGGCAATCGGCTCGTGTACGAACTCGTCGTATATGGACATGATGAAGGTTGCGGCAGTCCTGAAGGGCAAGACGATCCACCCGGACGTCAGCCTCGTCATCTCGCCGGGGTCGAAGCAGGTGCTCACCATGCTGGCGAAAAACGGCGCGCTGGCGGACATGGTTGCCGCAGGCGCGCGTATCCTGGAGTCGGCGTGCGGCCCATGTATCGGTATGGGGCAGTCGCCGAAGACGGACGCGGTTTCGCTGCGGACGTTTAACCGGAACTTCTACGGCAGGAGCGGCACGGCCTCCGCGCAGGTGTACCTTGTCAGCCCGGAGGTTGCAGTGGCGAGCGCGCTGACCGGCGTGCTGACCGACCCGCGTACGCTGGGCGACGCGCCGCAGGTGGAAATGCCGAAGGAATTTTTAATCAACGACAACATGGTGCTCGCTCCGGCGCCGGAGGGCAACGACGTCGAGGTTGTGCGCGGGCCGAACATCAAGCCGTTCCCGCTTAACACCAAAATGGCGGACACGGTGGGCGGCAAGGCGCTCATCAAGGTGGAGGACAACATCACAACCGACCATATCATGCCGTCGAATGCGAAGCTGCTCCCCTACCGCTCGAACATCCCGTATCTGTCGGAGTTCTGCCTTGTGCCGTGCGACCCGGACTTCCCCAAACATGCGAAGGAGAACGGCGGCGGCTTTATCGTAGCTGGCTCGAACTACGGACAGGGCAGCTCGCGCGAGCATGCGGCGCTGGCTCCGCTGTATCTGGGCATTAAAGGTGTGCTAGCGAAGAGCTTTGCGCGTATCCATGCCGCAAACCTTGTCAACTCCGGTATTCTGCCGATGACGTTTGACAATGAGGCGGATTACGACACGATTGACCAGTTTGACGAGCTGGTGATCGAGGGTGCGCCGGAGCAGATCAAAAACGGCGACGTGGTTATGGTCAAGAACGTGACAAAGGGCCTGACCTACAAGATGAACATTGCGCTTTCCGACCGGCAGAAGGATATGATGCTGGCCGGCGGGCTGATCAACTATACAAGAGAGAACGCATAAGAAATTTTTTACGAAAGGGCTGGTTTTTTAGGATGGAACAGTTCAGCGAAGCGACTGCAAAATTTGCCGCGCTGCTGGCCGAGCAGGTAGAGCGCGTTGCAAAGATGAAGGAAACGAAGGACTTTATCGATTACAGCAAGCTTGACAAAATCGTGATCGGCGTGTGCGGCGGCGACGGCATTGGGCCGTACATCACGGCGCATGCCCAGCACATTTTAGAGTTTTTGCTCGCGGATGAAGTAAAGGCGGGCAAGGTGGAGTTTAAGGTCATTGACGGTCTGACGATTGAGAACCGCGCCGCACAGAACAAGGCGATCCCGGACGACGTGCTCGAGGAGCTCAAGAGCTGCCACGTCATTTTGAAGGGGCCGACGACGACGCCGCGCAAGGGCGACAAGTGGCCCAACATTGAGAGCGCGAACGTTGCCATGCGCAAGGAGCTCGACCTGTTTGCGAACGTGCGCCCGGTCAAGGTGCCGGAGCAGGGCATTGACTGGACGTTCTACCGGGAGAACACAGAGGGTTCTTACGCAGTCGGGAGCAAGGGCATTCACGTCAACGACGACATTGCGGTCGACTTCTGCATCACGACGACCGAGGGCAGCGAGCGGATTGCGCGCGCGGCGTTCGACTATGCGCGCAAAAACGGCAAGACGCGCGTGACGTGCGTGACGAAGTCGAACGTTGTCAAGACGACGGACGGCAAGTTCCTGAGCATTTGCCAGGAGGTTGCAAAAGAATACCCGGAAATCGAGTTTGACGACTGGTATATCGACATCATGACGGCGAAGCTCGTAGACCCGAAGCGGCGGACGCAGTTCCAGGTTATGGTTCTGCCGAACCTGTACGGCGACATCCTGACCGACGAGGCGGCCGAGTTCCAGGGCGGCGTCGGCACGGCAGGCAGCGCGAACATCGGCAAGCGGTACGCCATGTTTGAGGCGATTCACGGCAGCGCGCCGCGTATGGTCGAAGAGGGCCGCGCCAAGTATGCCGACCCGTGCAGCATTATCCGCGCGGCGGTTATGCTCTTAAACCACATCGGCTACAGCGAGCAGGCTGACAAGCTTGAGAAGGCGCTCGACAAGTGCATGTACACGGAGAAGAAGCTTGTCCTCACCGGACGCGACACCGGCTGCACCGGCGAAGAGTTTGCAAATTATGTGATGGATACCATCAAGGCGATGTAAACACCAAATAAAAAACATTTGGGTGCAAAAACAGGCGGGAAAGTCCCGCCTGTTTTTATATTGTTCCCGTAAACGCGCCGACCTCCACGCCGGTATAGTATTTTTTCAGAATGTCAGCATAGCCCATGCCCGTGCCGGCAAGGTAATTCGCTCCGTACTGGCTCATGCCGACGCCGTGGCCGTTGCCCTTCGTGTGCATGGTGACCGTATCGCCTTCGTAGGAAAAATCGACGTTGGTCGAGCGCAGGCCGAACATGGTGCGAAACTCCGTCCCCTTCATCGTAATGCCGCCGGTGACGAGCGTGGTAATGCCGCCCGCCTCGCTGCGCGCGATGTCGCGGACGAGCTCGCCGTCGTCCCACACCGCCTCCGGGTAGGCGGCAAGCACCTTGTTTTTAAACTCCTCGATGGTCATGGTAACGCTGTCCTCATATTTGGGTGAGAGCTCCTCCCCCTCGCTCTGCACGCTGACGAGATAGGGGACGTTGCCGCCCCATACGTCTACGGCGCTTTCCGTCGCGCCGCTGCTCGTCGAGTGGAACACTGCATTGACGAGGTTTCCCTCATACGTCATGACTACGCCGGTCGTCGCGTCTACACAGTCGGAGATTTTCTTCCAGTAGGTGTCATAATCTGCGCCCCACTGCGCGCGCAGCGCGTCCTCGGACAGCCATGCCTTGCAGTGGGCCGGGTCGGTGCAGGTCATGGCGCCGTTGTGCTCGGGCGGCGTGCCGTCGCGTTTGTAGCCCTGCATCCGCGTCAGCGTGTAACTGCGCGCGGCAACGGCCTGCGCCTTGAGCGCCTCGTCGTGGAAGCTTGCCGGCATCTCCGCCGCGACCACGCCCTTTATGTATTCGCCAAAGGGCATATCCCGGACTTCGCCCGTGTCGGCGATATAGACCGAGATGGTTTCGACCGGCTCTGTAGCTGCGGCCTGCTCGGTTTCGGGAGCGGATTGTTGCTGCCCGCTTTGCGGGGCGCCTTTGAGCGCGGTGACGAGGATATATGGGATAAACAGGATGATTAAAATATATACGCCCACAAGCGCCAGCAGTTTTCGCAAACAAGTACGCCCCCATTCTATGGTGTTCCATTTACATGTCCTACCATAAATATATGAGGGCGTTTTCCCATCTTAGAACAGTTTGAAGTCCTTGTCCGATAAAAAGATATACCCAAGCGCCAGCAGGAGCGGCCAGTCCGGATCGTCGTCGTTTTGCAATACGAGAAAGATCAGGCACAGCAGGATGATGTCGTCCGTTTCAAACCGGCCGAGCAGCTTGCCGTCTTTAAAGAGCCCGTCGGCCAGCGCGCCGAGGCCCGCGCCCTTTGCCGGCTGCGGACGCTCCTGTTTGACCGGCTGCGGCGTGATGATTTCGCCGCGCTCCGGCGCACCTTGCCGCCGCGGGTTGTTTTGGGCATGCATCGGGACGCCGGCGTCCGGGGCCGCCAGCCCCGAACCGTAGTATTTTCTTTGCATGCAAAGTCCTCCCTATGTAGGTTTATAATACGTCCTTCAAATCGCCCAAAAGCGGCGCGAGCCGCAGCAGGCCGAGCAGTTTGATCGCTGTTTCGACGCTCTCGCTCCGGCTGGAACGCACATACGGCTTGATGGCCCGGAGCAAGTTGACGCGCGGGTCGTCCTTTTTGCTGATCTGCTGGTACGCCTGCGCGACCTTGAGCATACTCTCCACCGGGATACCCGACAGGATATCCTGTGCGCCGCCGTCCTTTTTTTCCCCGCCTCCCATCAGGGAAGAGAGCAGGTCGGCCGGCGCGGCGCTTTTCTCTTCACCGTCGCCGCCTAAGAATGCGCCGAGCATGGAGCTGAGCTTTTCCTCCGCGCCGGGACTGTTTAGCAGGTCTTTGAGCGCATCGATCGTGCTGCCCATATCATTTGCCATAGCATCCACCTCTATTTTTTGCCTTTTTTCAGTTGATTGAGCGCATCTGTGTTGAGCTTGCTGAGGTCAAGGTTCTGCATTTTCGCCTTGATTTGCTGTGGGGTAAGGGTGCCGAGCATGTCGAGCACCTTGTCTTTGTCGATGCTGTCGAGCTGCTTTTTCAGCTTGGCGCTCTCTGTGTCCGACATGTTTTTGAGTTTTTCGATCCCCTTTTTGAGCGACTCCTGGTCGATCTGGGACAAAAGTTTATCTGCTTTCCCCATGAGGTTATTTTTTGCCATAGATTCTGCCTCCATATTCGGTTTGATACCATATTATATGCCGCGCCGGAATGGGAAATGCGTGTCCGCGGGCGACAAATTATGCTGTTTTCTGGCCGGAATCTTTGTAAACAAGGATGTTATAAAAAAGTACCCGGCGCATAAAGCAAACCGGGCACGCTGCACAGTAATTATTTTTCCGCACGTATTTGCGCGGTCAGGGTTTTATGTTTTACAAGGTAGTATCCCACGCCAAGCGCATCCGCCAAAAACCAGCCGATGGGCACAGACCACCAGATTCCCACAACGCCGATGGCCGGAATCGCCGCAAGCGCATAAGAGAGCGCCACCCGGACGCCGAGCGACACAACCGTAAGGACGACAGACATGCCGGGCCTGCCGAGGGCGCGGTACAACCCATAGAGCAGAAACAGCCCCCCGATCAGGCAGTAGAACGCGCCCTCAATATGGAGATAACGCACGCCCTCTGCGATGACGGCCGTTTCCGCCGCGTCGATAAAAAGCTTCATCAAAGGCTGTGCAAACACAACGACACACAGGGAAACGAAAAGGGAAAAAGACAGCGAGACCAAAACAGCCGCGCGGATACCTTCCTTGATGCGGCCGGCCTGCTTTGCGCCAAAGTTTTGCGCCACAAAAATCGAGAATGCGTTTCCAAAATCCTGAACCGGGAGATAGGCAAACGCGTCGATCTTTACCGCAGCGGCAAAGGCAGCCATGACAACCGTTCCAAAGCTGTTGACCAACCCCTGCACGGCTAAAATACCAAGGTTCATGATCGACTGCTGCAGGCAGGTCAGCGCAGAAAAGCCGGTGATTTCCCGCATCCGGCGCAGGCGGAGCCGGACCCCGTTTTCCCTTTTCAACAGGTTGGGGAATTTTATTTTTGTGTAAACGGCGATTCCAATCCCGGAAACATATTGGGAGATGACCGTTGCCTCCGCGGCCCCGGCTACGCCGCGTTCCAGGCCTGCAACGAACCAAAGATCCAGAACAATGTTTAAGCAGGCGGAAACAGCCAGAAAAACAAGGGGGACCACCGAATTGCCAAGGGAGCGCAGCAGAGAGGCAAAAAAGTTATAGAGGAAGATGCCAATCATGCCGGAAAATATTACGATCAGATATTCCCGCATCAGCCCCACCAGGGAAGACGGCGTGCGCAAAACCCATATAATCCAATCGATTCCAATAAAAATGACAATGTTTAAAATCACGGTGACCGCGCCGAGCAGCGTAAAGGACGCGAGCACCCCTTCCTTTAAGCCGAGGGCATCCTTTTGCCCGAATCGGATAGAAAAAACGGTCCCGCTTCCCATGGCAAGCCCCAGCAAAATTGAGGTAAGGAACGTCATCAAAGAAAACGCCGAGCCTACGGCGGCGAGCGCGTCCGCGCCGAGGAACCTGCCCACAATCAGCGTATCGGCAATGTTATAGCACTGCTGTAACAGGTTGCCCAAAATCATGGGAACGGCAAAACGCAGCATGGTCTTTGTGACAGGCCCCTGCGTGAGTTCACTTTCCATTTTCCTCACCGCACTTTCGTAACGAAATATTTAAATTAACATTCGTAATATATTATAGTCTGGATTCTGTATCGTGTCAAGTCACTGGTTGCGAACTGCTTGACTTCCTTTGAAAAAAAGTTGTATAATGACCAGAGGAGATACACAGGCTGGAAAGGGGATGGCGCTCATGTTTTTAGATGGCCTGGACGAGCTGGACCAGAAGATTATCCGGCTGCTGATACAAAACGCCAGAATGTCTTATTCCGAAATCGGGCAGCAGGTCGGGATTTCGCGTGTTGCAGTAAAAATGCGCGTGCAGGCGCTAGAGAAAAAGGGCGTCATTGAAGAATATACGACAATTATCAATCCGCAGAAAATCAGCGGGGCAGTTTCCTGTTACTTTGAGATCGAAACAGCGCCGGAAGCGCTTTTGGAGGCGGCGGAACTGCTCCGGAACAACGACACGGTCACACAAATCTATCGGGTTACGGGAAAGAGCAAGCTCCACGTGCATGCGGTCGCCTCCTCCAACGAAGAGATGGAAGCTCTGATTTACGGCACGATCGACAAGTTACCCGGCGTGCTGGCGTGCAGCTGCAATATGATATTTTCCAGAATCAAGGATATCAAAGGGCTGCGTCTGTAAAGGCTGATATGCGAAATAC
>DVOF01000016.1 GCA_018713805.1 Candidatus Aphodoplasma excrementigallinarum
CCCGTTGTCGACGAAATCGACATTGAGGATTTGATTGAGGAAGAAGAAGTTGTCGTTACGTTGACACACCTTGGCTATATCAAGCGTATGCCGGTCGATACCTACCGCAGCCAGCGGCGCGGTGGGCGCGGCGTTACGGCGCAGGCGGTGCGCGACGAGGACTTTGTCGAGGACATCATGACGACTTCGACGCACGACAATATTTTGTTCTTTACGAATCAGGGAAAGATGTTTAAGCTCAAGGGCTATCAGGTGCCGGAGGCTGGAAGGCAGGCAAAGGGCACGGCGGTCGTCAACCTGCTTGAGCTTGCGCCGGGCGAGAAGATTAGCACGACGATTACGCTGCGCGAATTTTCGGACGATAAGTACCTGACCTTTGTGACAAAAAACGGCATGATCAAGCGCAGCCCCCTGTCCGACTACGATACGAACCGGAAAAACGGCTTCTGGGCAATTGGTCTTGACGAGGGCGACGAGGTGATTCGTGTCGAGCTGACGGATGGGAACTGCGACCTGATCATCGGTACGGCAAACGGCATGGCGATCCGCTTTAACGAATCCGACGCCCGCGTGATGGGCCGTACGGCGCGCGGCGTGCGCGCAATCCGCCTTGACGACGGCGACAGCGTGGTCGGCGCGAGCGTGGTAAAAGATGGGACGCGGCTACTCGTTGTGTCGGAATATGGCTATGGCAAAAAGACCGAGTTTGACGAGTACCACGTACAAAACCGCGGCGGCAAGGGCGTGCTCACCTACCGCATTACGGAGCAGACGGGCCGCTTGGCAGGTATCAGCGCCGTTACGGACGAAGACGATATCATGCTGATTACCGACGCGGGCGTGATCATCCGGCTGCATACGAGCGACATCAGCACGTATTCACGTGTGACGAAGGGCGTGCGCCTGATGCGCCTCGACGATGATGTGAAGATCGTGTCGCTGGCGCGCACAGAGCGCGAGGAGGACGACGAAGAAGCGGCTGCGCCGGAGAGCGAACTACAGGCCGACGGTGCGGCGGAAGATGACAGCGAGGAATAAGAGTACCCCCTTTCATCAAGATTTTTGTAGATTGATTGGGAGAAAATTATGAAGAGGAAAAGAATTATCTCAATGGTTATAATAGCTGCCGCTGTTATTCTTGGCTTGATTCTTTTTTACCCTGAGAAATCATATCTCACAGATGGCGGTACGGTTGAATATCGCGCATTGACCCACCGTGTGATAGACTGTCACCAAATGTTAGACAGAGAATCAGAGTATCTGGTTGGCTGGAGCGTTAGCATTTTAGGTGTGGAAGTTTATAACAACACACGGGTGGTTACAGAATAGTAAACGTAAAAAACAGACCTGCATTTGCAGGTCTGTTTTTTATAAATGTAGAAGCGTTCGACATAGCTGTGCTTATTTTTTGTTTTCAATTGGATATTCGTCCGGCATATCGAAATAATTGCGCTCAATGCTGATATTGCGGAACTGCGAGGGGGAAACGCCCTCGCGCTCGCGGAACGCAGAGCAGAAATAGCTCGTGTCGTGGAAGCCGACCGCTGCGGCAACGTCCTTGACCGGCATGTCCATGTTGGTCAGAAGCAGGAATTTTGCCTTCTGTACCCGCAGATTGATTAGGTATTTGAACGGCGTGACCTGGTAGGCCTGCTTGAACAGCTTACAGAAATAGTCGGGACATACGTTGATCTGCGCGGCCAGCCCGTCCAGGGAAAGCTCTTTGTTATAATTTGCATTCAGATACGAAATGATCGGGTTGAGGCGGTCTTTGGGGTTGCTTTTCGCCTCGCCCTCCGCCCGTATCAGCTCCGCCATCAGCGTATGCAGCGCCGCAGAGCACTCCACGTCCGCGTAGCTGTCCTCCCGGTTGAGAATGGATAAAAGCTGGTGGAATGTCCGGTCAAGGCTGCCGATGCGGCTTTTTTTGAACACGCCGCCCCGCGGCGATTTCAAAAATTTAAAAAAGTAGTCGGTCTGGTTCCCGTTAAAGGCAATCCAGCGCAGCGTCCACGGCTGGACGGCGGCATAATACTCGTGCGGGACGCCCTCGGCGAAGTAAAACCCTTTGCCGCTGTCGATCTCGTACTGCGTTCCGTCAAGGATCAGGACACCTTTGCCCTTCGTACACCATGCGATCTGGTACGCGATATAGCCACTTTCCCGGATTTTGTGGTTTTGGTTTTCCTTCTCTCCCACGCTCACGACATAGAAGGGCATTGTTTTTGTCCTGCTGCTGATGGCAGGAAAGACCATATTTTGAAATACCATCTCTCAATCACCCCGCCTGTCCGTAGTCATTCGATCCGCATATTCTTGCCCCGGAGCCGGTCGCCCACCGACTTTTTGAGCAGCGCATACAGCACAGAGGCCACCGGGACCGCCAATATCATGCCGAAGCCGCCGAGCAGGCTGCCGCCCACAAGGATGGCAAACAGCACCCAGATACCGGGCAGCCCGACGCTGCTGCCGACTACGCGCGGATAGATGAAGTTCCCTTCGATCTGCTGGAACACGACCGCCATGACGACAAAGATGATCGCCAGGTTCGGGTTGACCATCAAAAGGATAAACGCAGACGGGACCGCGCCGATAATCGGCCCGAACATGGGGATTAGGCTGCAAACAGCCATCAGGACCGATATCAGCGGCGCATACGGCATCCGGAAGATGCTTGTGCCGATAAAGTACATCGTGCCAAGGATCACCGCCTCGGTGAGCTGGCCGACCACAAAACCCGTAAAGATCGAGTTTGTCATATCCCCCACGCTCAGGAAGGTATTGACCTTGCTTTCCGGCAGGTAGGCATACAAAAGCCGCTTGAAATTGAGGATCAGCTTCTCTTTACCGGTCAGAAGATAGACTGCAAAGATCAGCCCCATAAAAAAGTTGAACACCGCCGAGGTAAACCCGCTCGCAAACGTAATCACGCCCGGGGATACGCTCGCCAGAAAGTCCGCCGCTTTGTTAAACGCGTCCCGCCAGTCGATTGCAAAAATACCGAGTTCGTCCGCCGACAAATCGAAGTATGCCAGTACGTCGTTGGTAAGCTCCTGTAAATACGATATATACGACGGGATGTTGTTTGACAGCGTCCGCACGCTGTCGGCAAGCTGCGGCCCGATGAAAAAGAGCAGGGCCGTAATCACGAGGATGATCAGCAAAAACGACAAAGTCAGGCATACGCCGCGCTTCATTTTGTGCCAAAGCTTAAATTTCGGCTTGTCTAAAAATTTGAATATATTCGCCTCGAGCTTTGTCATGATGATATTGATGACAAAAGCAATCACCAGGCCGATTATAAAGGGGTTCAAAATCGCAAACACCCAGCCGAGGAAGGACATTGTGGCGTTCATGTTCAGC
>DVOF01000197.1 GCA_018713805.1 Candidatus Aphodoplasma excrementigallinarum
TCCCCCTACTGAATTTTATATGAAAAAAGACTTCTGAAAAACAGAAGCCTTTTTTTATTTCGCGGTAACAGCAAAATACATCATCAAAAATCAAGCCGCAAAAGAAATAGTTGAAGATGGTTGTTGCCATAAGCGGAACCAGCCAAGCTTTCTTTATGGCCAACCGCAAATATGCCGGTGAGATCAGAATCGTAACAGCCATGAGTCCCCAAATCCAAATCACAGGCGTTCCATAATAAACTACCGCTGAATTGAATGTCCCATATATTATATTCTTTAAAATAAATGTTATGATGAAGCACGACAAAACAACATATACCATATAAAAAATCATGGTTTGCTGCTGAATTCTTCTTTTCATGGTTATTCCTTACTTTCTCGCGATATTGCAATCCCAAGCTCTTTCAGCTGCTTATCATCAACGACATCCGGCGCATTCATCATCAGATCGGATGCGTTCTGCACCTTTGGAAATGCAATCACTTCGCGGATCGAGTCAGCTCCGCACAGGAGCATGACAAACCGGTCAAGCCCATATGCCATTCCGCCATGCGGCGGCGTACCGTATTTAAATGCTTCCATCAAATGCCCGAAGCGTTCCCATGCCTCTTCCTTTGTAAATCCAAGCACCTCAAACATCTTTTCCTGTAATTCGGAATTAAAAATCCTAATGCTGCCGCCGCCCAGCTCACAGCCGTTTAAGATAATGTCATAGGCTTTTGCCCGCACCTTGCCCGGCTCGGTATCCAGCAGAGCCAAATCCTCGTCCATCGGCGCAGTAAACGGATGATGCTTTGCTACATAGCGGTCTTCTTCCTCGCTATACTCGAGCAGCGGGAATTCGGTCACCCAAAGCAGGTTGAATTTATTTTTATCAATCAAGTCAAGCCGTCGTGCAACCTCACAGCGGAGTGCGCCGAGCGCGTCGAACACAACGTTGTCCTGGTCGGCAACAAACAGGAGCGTATCCCCCGCCTCTGCCTGCGTCTTTTTGAATATTGTCTCAAGCTCTTCCTCTTTGAAAAATTTCGCAATCGGAGAACGGACGCCAGCTTCCTCCCGTACCATCCACGCAAGGCCCTTAGCACGGTACGTTTTCACAAATTCGCCCAGAGAATCCAGCTCCTTGCGGCTAAGCTTGTCCGCACCGCCCTTTACATTGATTGCCCGCACGCTTCCGCCGTTCGCAATCGCGCCGGAAAATACGCCGAAGCCGCAATCCTTTACCAGCTCGCTGATGTTGACAAGCTCCAAGCCAAAGCGGGTATCCGGCTTGTCCGAACCGAAGCGTTCCATCGCTTCCTGGTACGGCATACGCAAAAACGGCGTCTGCACCTCTATACCCAATGCCTCTTTAAACACACGCGCAATCATCTGTTCGTTGATTGAAATGACATCGTCGATTTCAACAAATGACATCTCAAGGTCGATCTGGGTAAATTCCGGCTGGCGGTCGGCGCGCAAATCCTCGTCGCGGAAGCACTTCACGATCTGGAAATACCGGTCCATCCCCGCCAGCATCAGAAGCTGTTTATACTGCTGCGGCGACTGCGGAAGTGCATAAAACTTCCCATGGTGTACGCGGCTCGGAACCAGATAGTCGCGCGCACCCTCCGGCGTGCTTTTGGTCAGCATCGGTGTTTCGATCTCCAAAAAGCCGTTCTCATCGTAGAAATCGCGCGCAATCTTTGCGATTTTATGCCGCATCTCTATATTTTTCTGCATGGGGCTGCGGCGCAGGTCAAGATAACGATACTTCAGGCGCAGCTCGTCCTTAACGTCGGTTTCCGCCTTGATTTCAAACGGCGGCGTTTCCGCCTTGCTCAATATACGCAGTTCGCTTACTTTGATCTCGATCGTACCAGTCGGCAGCTTTGGATTCGGCGCGCTGCGCTTTACGACCTCACCGGATGCAGCGACAACAAACTCATTGCGTAGGGTTGCCGCCTTTTCAAATATCTCCGAATCGATGTCTGTATCAAAAGAGAGCTGAATGATACCGTACCGGTCCCGTAAATCAACGAAAATAAGCGAGCCGAGGTTACGGTATACATCTACCCAGCCCATTACCGTTACCGTTTGTCCAATGTTTGCTTCTGAAAGCTGCCCGCAGTAGTGCGTGCGTTTCATGCCATGTAATGTGTCCATCGTTCCCCATCCTATCTTTATTTTAAGTAATTTTCAATCTCATCGAGTTCGACTGTGACGCTCTCTCCGTCGGACATCCGTTTCAGTACGGCTTTCTTTTGCGCGATTTCGTCATCGCCAAGAACCACTGTGTACTGGTATCCGGATTTATCGGCATATTTCATCTGCGCCTTCAGGCTCCGGCCCATCCGGTCTTTTTCACAGGATATCCCGTTTTTGCGCAAATGATAAACGAGCGTTTCCGCATATGCGTCCGCCGCCGCGCCGATGCTGGCAACATAGAGCTTTGGTGGTTCTACTTCACCAAAGGATAACCCTTTCTGCTCCATAACCATGAGCAGACGCTCTATCCCAAGTGCGAAACCGATCCCCGGCGTGGGCGCGCCGCCCAGTTCTTCGATCAGCCCGTCATAACGTCCGCCGCCGCAAACCGCAGACTGTGAGCCTATGTCATTTGACGTGATTTCAAAAACTGTTTTCGTATAGTAATCAAGCCCGCGCACGATGTCCGGATCAACGGTATAGGCAATCCCCATGCCGTCGAGCGCAGTCTTTACCGCGTCGAAATGCTCCCGGCAGCCGCTGCACAAATAATCAATCAGCTTTGGCGCCTTTTTTGCAAGCGCGCCGCATATCGGCGACTTACAGTCGAGAATCCGGAGTGGATTACGCTCCAGCCTGCTTTTGCACGTGTCGCAAAGCTCGTCATAGTGCTCCTTAAAATAAGCAATCAAAACCTCATTATACGCCTTCCTGCACGTGGGACACCCGATCGAGTTGATATTGAGCGCCAGTTCCTGAAGCCCCAGCTCGCTCAAAAACAGCATTGCCAGGGAAATAATCTCAGCGTCAACGGTCGGCGCCTGCGACCCGAACACCTCTACGCCAAACTGATGAAACTCCCGAAGCCGTCCGGCCTGCGGTTTTTCATAGCGGAAGCACGGGATCAGGTAAAACAGTTTGACCGGCAAGGGCTGCGCCCCCAAATTGTGCTCAATATACGCGCGCGCTGCGGATGCCGTTCCCTCCGGCCGAAGTGTGATACTGCGGTTGCCCTTATCCTCGAAGGTGTACATCTGCTTTTCCACAACATCGGTCGTATCCCCCACGCCCCGCAGAAACAGCTCTGTATGTTCAAACGTAGGCGTGCGGATTTCGCCGTATCCGAACCTGCGGCAAAGGTCTCGCGCCTTTTCCTCAATATATTGCCACTTATAACTGTCCGAAGCCAGAATATCGTTTGTGCCTCTCGGCGCTTTTGTCAGCATGTATAACTCCTCCAAATTCCAATTCACCATATGCTTACGTAACAAGGAAACTCCCCCAAACGGGAGAGTTTACAAGTAAATACTCTTTACTAT
>DVOF01000198.1 GCA_018713805.1 Candidatus Aphodoplasma excrementigallinarum
GTATATACTGTGGCTACATATGAATAGATATACCATATTTAGCACATATTAGATTTTATGATAAAGGAGGTTTTTTCGTGAGCCCATATCGCACTCCCCCAAAAAGGCCCTCCGAAGAAACGGCCTCCGCCCGCTCTAGTGCGGCGCGAAGAAAAAAGAAAACAAGAAAAGCGAACAAGCCGCTTTTGATAACAGTCTGTGTCATTGTCCTTTTGCTGATCGGGGCGCTCGTTTTCGGGCTGGTCAGCGCATTCGCGGTCGATAGAAACGTTGTCAGCGACGGCGTACTAATCGGCGGACAGGACATGAGCGGAAAGACGCGCGACGAGGTCGTCGCCTACCTGTCCGGACTGGAAAACCCTTACGCTACCTCTACCGTGACGCTTGACATGGACGATTCCGACCATACGCTGACGGTGACGCAGGAGTCGATCGACCTGCGAATCGACGCGGAGCAGACGGCGGACGCGGCGGTCTCCTACGCAAAAGGAAACATGTTTACGGCGCTGGCCGCGAAATTTTCCAAAAAGGACGTCGGCTATGTGTTTGCCTATGACCATGCAAAGCTTGACACCATGCTCAACAGCTTTGCCAAAGAGGTCGGCGGCACGCTTGTCCAGCATGAGGTGGACGTTCGGGAAACGGAAATCGTCGTAACTGCCGGCAAGGAGGGTCTCGGCGTGGACGTTGCCTCGGTCAAGGAGCAGGTGCTCGGCGCAATCAAGCCCGCAGCACAGGAGACGGTCGTTGTCAGCAAGGTAAATACGAACCCGGCCGACATCGACGTTGAGGAACTGTACGAAACGACGAAGCGCGACCCGCAGGATGCAAAATATGCCATTGAAAACGGCCAGGTTGTCATTGCTGACGAAATAAATGGGCGCGAGATCGACGTTGAGAGCGCAAAGTCGCTTTTGAAGGGCTTCAAACCCGGCTCCGACCCAGTGACAATCCCGTTTATCATTCACGAAGCATCCGTGAAGGCGGGCGACCTGAGCATGTCGCTGTTTGCGGACAGTTTGGGCAGTTTTTCTACCAAATATATGACTTCCAACAAACCGCGTGCAGCAAACGTTGAGCTGGCGGCAAAGCTGATCAACGGGACGATCCTGCTGCCAGGAGAGGAATTCTCCTACAACGGCGTTGTCGGCCCGCGTACAGCGGCAAGGGGTTTTCAGGCTGCGTCCGTCTATGAGAACAATAAGATGGTCGACGGGCTGGGCGGTGGCATCTGCCAGACGAGCTCGACCCTGTACGCCGCCGTATTGTACGCCGATTTGCAGGTAACGGAACGCCATGAGCATTCGCTCGAGGTTACGTACGCGCCGCTTGGCATGGACGCGACCGTGGCATACGGCTCGCTCGACTTCCGGTTCAAAAACGACACCAGCATGCCTGTCAAGGTGACGGCCTCGTGGGGTGGCGGCGTTGTTTCCGTCAATATTCTCGGCACAAAGGAAGACAAGAACAAGACTGTTAAGATCACGACCGAAACGGTCAGCAAAACGCCGTACCAGACGACGGAGGTCGAGGACAGCACGCTGCCCGCCGGAAAGCGCGTCGAGGATGCGCCCGGTTTCACCGGCTATGTTGTCAATACGTACAAAATCATCTATGAAAACGGCGTTGAAGTGGAAAACAAGTTCCTGCACAAGAGCACTTATACGATGGTGAACCGCGTCGTCCGCGTCGGTACTGCCGCAGCGGAAACGCCGGAGCCGGAGCCAAGCGAGGAGCCGGCCGAGCCGGCGAATGCCGCTCCGTCTGAGGCGCCGACTGCGCCGCCGGAGACCGCATCGCCCACTCCGACCGCCACTGCGACGTCATCCGGCGCACCGGCATCCCCCACGCCGCCGGAGGGATTATAACAACAACCAAAAAGCTGTACGGTATCCCGTACAGCTTTTTTCTTACATCTCTTTATCAAATTTGATCCGATAATACACGCCGCACCCGATCACGAACAGATACGCGAACACCAGCAGCAGCACAGCGGCAAGGTCGACCTCCATCAGCGCAAACGCAAGCTCCAGCGCGCCGAACACAAAGACCATGATGTCAAAGGCTTTTGCCTTGGCCCGGCGTTCGATCGCGACGTTGCGCTCGTCCTTTTGCTCGATCTCTATCTGGCGTTCCACATCCGGATGGCTGCGGACTGCCATGCGGCTCGCCCAATCGCCGACGCCATGCCCGAACAGGCCGCACCCCACGCCGATACATACGTACGGCAGAACGCGCATGCCTGCTTCGTCCGGCAGCATTTTCAGCAATAGGATCCCCCCGCCGAGCAACAGCAGCCCCAGCACGACTTTGATTGCGATTCCTACCTTCTTTTTCATCCTTCTTCCTCCTCGTCTATGAATATGTCCTCGATCTTCATGCCGAAATAGCGCGCCAGCTTGAACGCCAGCAGAATCGACGGGTTATAGCGCCCGTTTTCAAGCGAGCTGATCGTCTGGCGCGACACAGACAGCGCGTCCGCCAGTTCCTCCTGCCGGATGCCGCGCGCTTTCCGGATTTCCTCCAGCCTGTTTTTCACATCCGCACCCCCTATGTAAAGTTTGCTTTCCATGACGCTATTGTAGCACAGCATATGCGCAATGTCAAGCACACTTTACAAAAATTTTAAAAAAACAGGCAGTCCAGCTTGGACGGCCTGTCTTATTCCTATGTTCTTCCTTACGCGCGCGCCACGCCCGTATCACGCGCGGCCTGCGCCACCGCGGCCGCAACTGCTTCCACAACGCGGCTGTCGAGCGAGTTCGGGATGATATAATCCTCCCGCAGCTCGTCGTCCGCCACAATCGACGCAATCGCGCGCGCGGCGGCAATCTTCATCTCATTGTTGATATCGCTTGCGCGCACGTCGAGCGCGCCGCGGAAAATGCCCGGGAAGGCCAGCACATTGTTGATCTGGTTGGCAAAGTCGCTCCGCCCCGTCCCGACAATGCGCGCGCCCGCCGCCTTCGCCGCGTCTGGCATGATCTCCGGCACCGGGTTCGCCATTGCAAACACAATCGGGTCGTGCGCCATGGCGGCGATCATCTCCGGCTTCAGCACGTCCGGCGCAGAAACGCCGATGAACACGTCCGCGCCCCGGAGCGCGTCCTGCAACGCCCCTTTTACCATCGCGCGGTTTGACACCGCCGCAATCTGCGCCTGCATGGGGTTGAGCCATGGGC
>DVOF01000199.1 GCA_018713805.1 Candidatus Aphodoplasma excrementigallinarum
CGTATATAATGTTCTTATAGAACTGTAAATAAATGCAAATCTATCACAAATGACAGAGCGCAGATTAGAAACCGGGGGTTGCATATCGCATGAATGATTTTTATTTATCGGAAATAGAGCCGGGCGGACATATCCACTTTATCGGCATAGGCGGCATCAGTATGAGCGCACTCGCGCAAATTTGCGTCAAGCGCGGCTACCAGGTCACCGGCTCCGACCGGAAGGAGTCCCATATTACAAGGCGGCTGGAGGAGCTTGGCGTCAAGGTGTTTTATCAGCACGCAAAAGAGAACTCGAACGGCGCGGACCTCGTGGTCTACACGGCGGCAATCAGCCCGGACAATGAAGAGCTTACGTTTGCGGTTGGGAGCGGGATCAAAGCGGTGGAACGCTCCACCTTTTTAGGCGCTGTCATGCGCGACTATGCCTACAGCATTTGCATTGCGGGCACGCACGGCAAGACGACAACGACCTCGATGATGTCGCACGTATTGCTCCGGTGCGGCTGCGACCCGACGATCATGCTGGGCGGGGAGCTGGACGCGATTGGCGGGAATATGCGGCTTGGTGATTCTGCGTATTTTTTGACGGAGGCGTGCGAATTTCATGGCTCGTTTTTGGAGTTTTTTCCGCGCATTGCAGTCGTAACGAATGTCGACGCCGACCATCTGGATTATTTTAAGGATTTGGACCATATTAAGCAGGCGTTTACGCAGTTTGCCCGGATTCCCGGCGAGGAAGGATATGTTATTGTCTGCGGGGACGACGCGAACGCGATGGAATGCGTCCGGGACACGGAGGCGCAGGTCATTACCTATGGGCTTGGGAAGGAAAATGTTTTCTGCCCGATGAACCTGCAATACCGGGATGGCTGCGGAGTATTTGACGTTGAGTACGATGGGACGATCGTACCCGTCGCCCTAAAGGTGGCGGGGGAACACAATGTGCAAAATGCGCTTGCGTGCTTTGCCGCGGGCTATGCCATGGGCCTAAACGGCAACGATATCGCCGCGGGGCTGGAGGCCTTTACGCTCGTACACCGCCGCTTTGAACGCAAGGGGAGCTATCGCGGCGCATTGATCGTCGACGACTACGCCCATCACCCGACCGAGATCAAATGCACGTTAAAAACCGCAAAAAGCATGTGCAAAGGGAGGCTCTATGTCGTGTTCCAGCCGCATACCTACACGCGGACGCTGCTCCTTTTAGACGAGTTTGCAAAGGCGTTTGACGATGCGGACGCGGTCATTGTGACCGATATTTACGCGGCGCGTGAAAAGGATAATGGGAAAATCCACGCACGCGACCTTGTGGCGCGGCTCAAAGACAGGGGAGTGTATACAGAGTATATCAGCAATTTTGACGATATTGCGGCGCGCCTGCGCGCCGAGCTGTGCGACGGCGACGTTGTTATCACAATGGGCGCGGGAAATGTATATAAGATTGGAGAACAGCTCCTGCAAAAATAAAAAGGCCGGCTTGTTAAGCCGGCCTTTCGTTTGTTTATTCTTCTTCTACCGGGTTTCCCCAGTTGTGGTAAACGTTTTGTACGTCGTCATTATCCTCAAGCATTTCGAGCAGCTTGCTCATGCACTTGACGTCCTCTTCATCGGTGAGGTCGACCGTCGTCTGCGGCACCATCTCCACATCCGCCGAACTGATCGTATATTTCCCATCCAGCGCCTCACGTACTGCGCTGCAAGCGTCCGGGTCGGTCGTAATCTCATAGTAGCCATCCTCAGCGGAGAAGTCCTCCGCGCCAGCGTCGAGCGCGTCCATCATCAGCGCATCCTCGTCCTGGCCGTCTGCCTCGATAATGATAACGCCCTTGCGGTCAAAGAGGAAGCTGACGCATCCCGTCTGGCCGAGGTTGCCGTGGAACTTATCAAAATAATGGCGCATATCGGCGGCAGTACGGTTCCGGTTGTCGGTCAGCGTCTCCACGATTACGGCAACGCCGTTCGGGCCGTAGCCCTCATACGTGATATCCTCATAGTTGTCACCGCCCGTTTCTCCGGCCGCCTTCTTAATGGTGCGCATGATATTGTCGTTCGGCATATTGTTGGAACGCGCCTTAGCGATGATATCCTTCAGCTTGGAATTATTGTCCGGGTCCGGGCCGCCCGCCTTTACCACAACGGTGATTTCACGCGCGATTTTTGTGAAGATTTTGGCTCGCTGTGCGTCGTTTGCGCCCTTTTTCCGCTTAATTGTACTCCATTTGGAATGTCCTGACATATGTTTCACTCCTGTATCTAAATTCAACTTTTTTATTTTATCATAAATCACGCCGGAATGCAAGGGAGAGGCTACTCCTTTTTATATTCCTGTATCCCCTCGCGGAAGGCGGCGGTCGTTTCGTCCGTTTCGTCGAGGAAGTACGGCCGTGCAAGCTGCTTGTATGTTTCCGGGCGCATATCGTAATCCGCGCTGCTCCACCAGAGCGCCATCCGGATGTTTTTGTAGTTTTTGATCGACGCAAACATGTCGGTAATCCATGCGGCCTTGTCGCCGCCGACAGAGCTGGAGGCAAACTCGGTGATGATAAACGGGAATTCGCCAAACAGCTTCATGTATTTTTCATAAGGCTCCTGATAAATTTCATCGAAGGTACGCCACTTTTCGTGGTACAGCTCCTTATAATACTCGCCCGTGTTGTAGCCGGTCATGCCGATCATTTGCGCATAGCCGTCGCCCGGATAGTAGGAGATATACGAGTTCCAGTGCGCGGGCGGGCAGTCCTCCGCGTTCGGGTTAAAAATCCAGATTGCATTGTCGACGCCTTCCTCCTGGAAGATGTCGTAGATACGCCGCCAGTTTTCGATGAATATCTCCGGGTCGGACAGGGCCGCCACGCCGGAATAGTTGACCCAGTCGCTGTTCATCTCGTTGTTCAGGCGGAACAAGAACGGGTGTCCAAACTCCTTTGCGCCGCGCGCAAACTCCCGAATTTGGTCGTCGAGCAGCCCGTCATAGATGTCAAAGTTCAAGTTTTTCCCGAACAGGTCTTCGTTGTTAAAGTTTGACGTTTGGAGCGTCATCTCCATAAATTTTCCATCTGCATAAGCCTTTTGCAGCTCCTCGGTCGGGAAGCCGTCGTTCAGGTTCACATAGTGGAGCGAAAAATCAAATTGGAAATCAACCTTTTTTTCCAGGTCGACCAGCCATTGATAGTTACGGTCAATCTGGTACGCGCCGTCGACAAAGATGCCCCACTTAAAGTCGTCCTCGTCCGTGACCTCGTGCCACAGTTTCTTTGTTTCTTCGTTCCACGTGTCCGGTACGACAGGCTTGTATTCGTGCTTGAATACGTTTTCGCCCTCAATTTTGATCTCTTCAAACGAGTTGATGATCTCCTGTATCACCGGCGCGCTCTTTTCGTAGTCCTTTGTCTTAAACATTATGCGGAAGAAGGCCTGCTGCCCGGTCTGGGAATGAACGAAAAAGTAGGAATAGTGGTTTTGCCGTTCGATGCGCTGCTCCGCCGGTTCCCGCCGAAGCGAGATAAACTGCGCCTTTGCGCCGTTATGCTCATATTTTGTGTTCTCAAGCAGGGTGATATTGTTCGACTCCTGATAGTATTCGTTGAGATAATACTGGTTCATATAGTTGTCGATGTACCACTCTACGTCCTCATAGGGCGCCCACTCGCGCGTGACAATGACGGTCATGTCGTCGTCGTAGACCTTGATCTGCTCCGGGCTGATGGACAGGTCGAACTGCATATGGACAGGGAAGGAGAGGGAGTAGCCCTTTGGGTGGTCGAGCAGCACCTTGTGCCCGTCCGCTGTGGTAATGATCTCTTCCTGCACGGCCGGCTCGGTATTGGTCACCTCATTATATATTTTTGTGACCTTATTCTTGGCAAGCTGCATAAAATTTGCCGGGTCCTGAAAAAAGCCCTTGCTGATCATAATATAGAGCGCAAAGGCAACGCACAAGACAAGCAGGGACAGCAAAGTGATTTTCGTGATTTTTTTCGCATTCATGGCAAGCTCCTGTTTATCAGATTTGTTTTGGGTTTTCTCTAACTAAAATACCATATTTATCAGCGTTTGTCAATTCGGGCAAAAAGATACCCCTTCTTTATTAAAAGAAGGGGCATAAAAAATGCTGTTTTATCAGATGGGCGGTACCGGCGTCGGACGCGTTTTGTCCCATACGTCATCGACAATAAACAAATCCTCGAGCAGTTCCGGGTTGTACCACATCCGGTACCCGTCAAGGTTGCGCCGCCCCTGCCGGACATAGTCGTCCTGGATTTGCACCCACGCTTTTGCGGAGTCGACATTGCAGAAATATTTAAACCCGTAGGATTTGAGCGTTTCAAACTTTTCGCCGGAGTATTTGCCGATACCGGCAATGTCCTCCCCGTGCGCATAAATCAGCACATCCGTGTCACCGACGATCGGGCGGACCTGCTCGTCCCATTTTTTCGCATCTTCGGCAAGCTTGGCCGCGCTGGTAGAACCGTAGAGCTTATGCCCCCAGCTATGGCTTGCAAATGTCCAGCCCAGCTCCTTCATCCGGTCGGCTACCTTCTTGGCTTCCGCAATGTCGGACTCTTTATAGTCGTCAGCTGTCGGGCACGTCCGATAGCCCAGCACGCCGTCGTACCCGGTCAGCGCAAGCGTCGCCCGCGCGCCCTTATACGAAAAGTCGGGGTGCTCCTGGATAAAATGCTCGAGCAGCGGCACAAGGTCGAAGTCTCCGCGCACGACGGTGCCGTCGTCCTGTACATACTCGTTTGTCGGGTAGCCGTCGTCTCCAATGACGAGTCGGGACGCAAACCCATCGCCCGTCATATAGCCGTAATACGATACGTCGTCCTGCGACATAACGAATGGCTTTTTCCCCTCCGGCAGCATAATGTCGCCGGGGACAAACTTTGTCGTGCCGTCATCCTGTACTTCCTCGCGCGCGATATCGTGGATATCGACAAGTACAAACCCGCGCGCATACATTTCCTCCAATATCTTATTAAACTCGCTGATGGTCGTCATATACTGGTTGTAGCCCGCTTCCCGCGTGTCGCCGTCAAACGCCTTGCTGGGGTCGACGATCAGGGTGTGGAAAAATACGTGCGTGATGTCGGTCACGTCCTCGTGGCGCACCATCGTCGCCTTTGTTGCCTCATATCCGGAGATCGCCTCTGTCAGTTCCGGCTTTTCCGTATAGCCGGGGCCGTAAGATTTGATTTTTTCAATTGCAGCGTCATAGTCGTACCCAGCCGCGAGGAAATCCGCCTGCCGGATGATCTCCTCCGCCGAGGGCGGCGCCGGCGTCTGCACGGCGTTTGCCGGCTGGCTGGGGCCGGAAACTGCGCCAATCCAGGCCCGAACTCCCCAAACGATACCTATGATCAATGCAATTACAATAATTGCAAGGATGGTTAAATTGATGATTGCCTTTTTCTTACGCTGCCTGCGCCGCTGCTGAATCCTGCGTGCAACGACAGAGTCGCTCCGGGCGCGCCGATCTTCCATAGAAAGCCCCTCCTTTACTCATTGTCCTAATTATACTATGTATGTCGGATAAAGGCAATAGGAAAATCGAATCTTGTATCTATTGGATGAATTTTGTCCATTTGCGCACACAGAACAAACAGATCAGGCTTGCTGCCAGCGCGATTACAAACAAAATGAAAACCGTCCATTTCCAGCCGGCCGCCTCGGCAGCGGCGGCGAGGCCATAGCTGGAGGCTGCGCTCCCAAGGTAGGTGCAGGCGTTTAAAAAGCCGGACACAAAGGCGACCCTTCCGTACGCGCCGAACCGTTTGGGCGTATAGCTGATGAGCATCATGTTGATACCGTACATACAGGCGACCAGTACCGCCATACACAGGATCGATACCGCCGCATTCGCCCCAAGGAACAAAAACAAGAAAAGCGCAGCGGCGCAGGACACTGTGAACAGGACGAGGGACGTCTTCACCTCGTTATGGAACCAGCGGCGGTCGAGGCGCGCGGTAATGTAAACGCTGATAATGGAAAACAGGGGGAGCGCTACGGTCGTCAGGACGGACATGGAAGCGTCTATCCCGTAGACCTCGCTGAGCAGGGTCGGCGACCATGTTACAAGGCCGTCTTTCAAAATGCCGTGCAGGACTACGGCGAGAGACATAGGCGCCAGCGGCGCAAGCGCAAAAAGCCTGCGCACGCCGGGATGTGGCGCGGAACCGCCCGTTTCGGCTTCGGGAGCGGGCGCAGGGCCTTCCGCCTCTGCACCGCGTGAGCCAAACAGCCAAACCAGCGATATGGCAATGCCAAACCCGCTTGAAATAAAAAATACGCTCTGCCAGCCGCCAAATGCGATACACAGCGGCACGAGCAAATAGACAAAGATTGTCCCCGCCGAGCTTGCGACTGAAATGCTGACGCACGCTTTTCCAAAAAAGTTGCCCTCAAAGAATTCCGCCATAATGCGGATGAGCGCCGGCCATATCATCGCCTGTGCAAAACCGTTGATGCCCCAGAAGACAAGCATGGCGGGAGCGTTCGGCCACAGGGGGAGGGCAATGTTGGTCAGCGCTGAGGAAAACAGCCCGCAAAAAATCATCCTGCGCGCGCTGACACGGTCGCTGATAACGCCGCACAGGAACTGGCCGATGCAGTAGGTCACGAAACTGGCCGTGCTGACCAGGCCGGCGGCCGACTTTGCCATACCGGTGTCGGCAATGATGTCAACGAGCGCCGCGCCGTAGTTTAAGCGTGTGACATAGCTTGTAAAATATAAAATCCAGCATAAAAACAAAAAGGATTGTTGTGTCAGCTCTGTTTTTTTCAGCAAGGTTCTGCCCCTCTACGTCATAAATTGGAAAACAAGCAAAGTATAGCCGTTTTTATGCGGTTTGTCAATGATTTTCAGGCAAAAAAACGCCGGACATGTCCGTCCGGCGTTTGATATTTTACAGTTGTACCGAGGCTCCAAGCGGATGAAGCGTCTGGAGTGAATCCCAGATGAAGCATTGCAGCGTGTAGCCCGTGTGGTCTTCTGTGTCGGGAAGGGAGATCTCCTCGCGGATATAAAGCGTATCCCCGCACGCGGGAAGCGTGACCTCCACTGGATAGAGCTTTTCAAGGCAGTTGTCCTTATAGAGCGCAATGTACAGGGTAGCCGTTTCGCCGCTCAGCTCCTCGCTGAAGTTGACCGCCTCCACGCCGACTGTTGCAAGCCCGGTCGTGACCTCATCCATACTCTGCGCCGTTACCGATGTGGCGAAGCTGTTGGCCGGCGCGGGGGTGACCAGGTTTTGCTCGCTGTCGATTGCGCGTACGTTCAGGTGCTCGAGCTTTACGCCGCTGCGCTCTGCCTCCGGCAGGGCGTAGTCGAAGCGGACGTTGCCGATCTGCGCAAGGTGGAAGGACGCGCCGTCGCTTTTTGACCATTTCGGAAATTCTACCTTAATATATTTGATACCGGATTCTGTAATCTCCTGCTGCATGTTCGTATGGAAGCAGTATTTATCCTCCGGTTCCGAGGCGGTAACGCCGTCGCCTTCATCCATTAGTTTTGTGTAGGTGATATTATCCTTTGAGACATAAATGGTAAACGGGTTTACGTTTTCCGTTGGGTGCCGGTAGACGTCCACATCGACCGACGTAATCTCCCCGAATGGCGCGCGGTAGATTACAGACGAGGTTGCGCCCTCCGTGTCCGCCGCCGTCCGCGCAAAGTTGACCTGGTCGTCGCCGTCAACGCCGAGCGCGACGTTGTGGCTGCCCGTACTCATATAAACATAACGGTAATCGGTCGCCGTATCGTTCACTGTGCCGCTGTACGGGTCCTTTGTCGTAAAGGAAACCGAAGATGGCGCGATGGCGGCCCCGTCCGCGGACTGGATACCGTCTGAAAGCGAGAGCGTATAGTCCGTGCTGCCCGCCAGAACACCGTCAAATGTCACGACATACGTTTTATTGCTGTCCGTCGGCGTAATGGAAGCGATACCCGCGCCGCCGCTGACATGCACTGTGTCGGCATTGACTGTCTGCGAGTCCATTGCGCGGTTGAAGACAAGTGTGACGCCCTGCGTGTCAAGCGCGACATCCGCTGCGCCGTTTTCTATGCTGCTGGCCGTAAATGCGGGCGCAGCAGGCGATTCGTCGGTCATGACGATGCCGTCTGGCTTCGAGAAGGTCAGGTTGACATGGCCGAGCACGACGCCGTTTGTGTCGTCGTTTGCCGCCGCTTCAAAGTCGGTCGGGAACGCAATTTTGATGTACTTTGTCCCCGCAGGCAGGGCGGTCGTATTCGTCAGGTCGTAGCGGTACAGCCACCAGTCGTTCCGCTCCCCGACCTGTGTTTTTGTATAGCTGACCTCCGTATAGGTATCGTTATCCGGGGATACATAGATGTGGAATTCTGTCACGCGGTTAGAGCCCTCTCGCTTATAGGTCAAAAGGTTAAAGGCGGAAATGTCGTAGCTTTCGTCCGAGACTTGATAGGTCAGGGAATGTACGCGGCCCTCCTGCATGTCATAGCGTGTATAGCCCTTGTCCTTGTTCCCGGTGGACGCATCTGTGACGGCGGTGGTGCCGCTCATGTAGGAAATCCCATTTTCGCGGGTAAAAAATAATTTTTCGCTGCCGTTCGGGTCCGCCTCGCACGGGTCGTCAAATTCGATAGATTCTGCAACAGAGATCGTCTTCGACGTCTGTGCCGGGATTTCAAAGCAGGTACCGTTTACGCTGATATAGACGGAAAGGCCGGACGGGTTGTAAGCGGTCACATTCCCGTTTTCGTCCGTGCCGGTTATGAGCGACTCTGCGGCAGTCAGGTAATTCACGATCTCAATATTCGTCGCATACCAGATGTCGCTGCGGCCGCCCAGGGACTGGTATACCGCCTCGGTCCGCGCCATATTGCTGTTATTTAACTGATAGCTGTGTCCCCAGACATACATGAGCTGCATGCTGGAAGGGGAAAGCGCAATAAACTTTTGCGCGTCGGCCTCCAGCTCGCTGATATTATTCTGGAAACAGGTCGGGTTCCAGTTATAAAAGTCGTCCGGCAGGTTAAAGGTCCTGGTCGAGCAGGTGCTTCTGCCGTACAGAATCCCAATCTCCTGGAGCAGTGTTTCCTGCTCCTCCTCGGGCGAGCCGCCGTTCGGATACGCCATACCGTGAACCGTGCCGTCCGGTGCAATCTTAGACAGCTTTTCCATGTCGTAAAGCGTCTCGTCGATATAGCGCGCAGGAGAAACGGTGCCATAATAGGAATGATTCTCTGTGTGGGAGGCCACCTCGAAGCCCTCATACAGGGCTCTGTATTGCTCCATGCTGCTTTCCGCCAGCGCGCCGCCAGGCAGGGCAAAGGTTGCCTTGATGCCGTTTTCGCGGAACACGTCCACAAGCCACTTTTCCAGATCATAATTGGCGGTGCCGTCGTCAAAGCTTCCAGTCAATGCCTTCATTTTGCCCTCTGGCCACGTTACCTTGACCGTCGGCTGCTGCTGCGCGGCGGAAGCCGGCATCGGCGGCAAAGCGATTACGCTGGCTGCTACAAAGACAGCCGTGAAAAGATGAATGATTTTGTGTGCGATCTGTTTCATGCTCCATACTCCCTTTTGATTGCGCCATTTGTAATAGAACTATACTTTTAGTTTAGCACTGGAAGCGGTGAAAGTAAATGA
>DVOF01000200.1 GCA_018713805.1 Candidatus Aphodoplasma excrementigallinarum
AAAAGCGAGAAAGGAAGAAATCCACCGTTCCCACACGACATCCGGAAAACAGCAGCGAAAAACACAGAAGGACCCAGCCCTGGGAATTCCCGGGGTTGGGTCCTTGCTGTTTATTAGGGAAAAGCCTTCCCCTTTATTTTCGATTAGCCAATGGTTACCGTGCAGTGCTTCACGGGACGTGCAACATCTTACGCGGACGCGCGGCGTCTTTCGCGCCTACGGCGGGCACACAGTGCCTTCCGCGCCTACGGCGTTCCCTAAGAAAGCAAACCGCAAAGAGTTTGCTTTCTGCTCCACAGGGGAAATCCTACGGAAGCAATCAGCCAATCGTTACTGCACAGTGTTTGACTGGGGTATTGCCCGGCAGGGTGGTGTAAACACCCGTGCTCTGGCCCGGCGTGCCGATGGCATAGACTCTGTAATAGTAGTCGTTGCCGATCTTCGCCACGAACTGCGTCTTGAGCACATCGCCGTTGCCGGCCGTGAAGCCCGGCGTCATAGCGTTGCCGTTGACGACCGTCATCTTGAAGCAATACGCCTGGCCGCGCTTCAGCATAAAGTTGACCGTCGTATCGGAAACCACATACGCATTCGCTGCCACGCTCTGGCTTGCAGATACCACACCCGCTGCGCCGTATGCGTTGCCAATGTTCGCGGACGTGCTGCCCTTGCCGCTGGAGCTTGCGCCCTTCGGGACAAGTGCGTTGTAGGCGCTCGCCAGTGCTCTGGTGGCACGGTCGACCTTGGGCTGATCCTCTTCGGTCATGTCCTTGTCGTCAATGATTGCCAATGCACGGTTCATCGCGCTCTTGAGGGTTGCAACAGACGCCGCCGTGTACTCGCTTGTATCGACCGCCTGTGCCTTGCTCAGGATGCTGTTGAGCTCGCTCTTGTCGGCCTTTCTGCGCAGGCCCATGAGGATGTCATTTAGTGCGATGGTCTGTTCGTCCACCGCTTCCTGCGATGCCGTTTCGTCCGCAAGGACTTCCTTTGCCGCCTCAAGTGCATCCGGCAATGCCGCCTTCGCATCGTTGTCGGTGTAGTCGTTGAGGTCAAGGCTGTCCGCTTTATCGACGGCAGCTTGCAGGGAGGACTTATCCGCCAAGCGGGTCAGGCTCATCATTGCGTCATACAGGTTGTTGTACGCTTCGTCCACATCGGCTGCCAGCGGGTGCTCTTCGCCGCAGACGTCCTTGGCCGCTTCGAGGGCCTCTGTGAAGGCGTCCTTATCGCCGAAGTATTGGTCGAGGTCGATCAGGTCCGCCACGTCGATCAGGCTTTCCAGCGCGCTGGTGTCGCCCTCTTCGAAGCTCAGCAGGTGCAGGGCATCCATCAGATCGCTCCAAGCCTCGTCGATCTCCGCCTGCGTTGCGTGGATATCCGCATAGACGGTGTTCGCCGCTTCCAGGGCCTCATTAAAGATATCCTGGACCTCCGGGATCGCCGCTTCCACTTCATCGCCGCATGCGTTCGCCGCGTCGATGGTCGCCTTGAGGACTTGCTTATCGACAATGACAAATGCAAAGTCGAGCTGCATGGACTTGTCGTCCGCGTCATAGGTAAAGGTGTAGGAGTATTCCTTGGTATCGGTGAAATCGACGCTCTCGCCGTTGATGACGATCCGCGCAAACTCTCTTCCGTCCGCATACGGCTGGAAGGTTACGGTGACTTCCTCGCCATCCTCAAAGTCGCCCGTGAGGCGGCCGGTGAGTTCCGCGATCTTGTCTTCTTCGCCGTTTACGAACACTTTGACGTTCTTGCTGAATAGCATGACCGGCTTCTTATTGAAGTCCGTGCCGGAGAAGTCCGCATACTTATGCGCCGCCGCCATACAGGGCGATCTTGCTCTGTTGCGGGATTGGGAGTGCATTTTCGTTATTTTCCAGCAAAACCATGCCCTGTGCGGCAACGTCCCTGGAAAGTTCTGCATTGCGGATCTCGCGTTCGGACATTTCGTCCGTGGGAGAAGCCGCAAAGGCCGCCGTCACAGCTGACCCGGCGATCATGGAGAGCGTCAGGACCAGCGAAATGACTTTCCGTAGTCTTTTCATAAATCCAATTCTCCTTTGTTTTGAAATCGTGTCTCCAACCTTACCCATTTCAAAAACCAAACGGGAGGGCTTTGCAGCCAATCCGTACGTTTCTATATGCAGATACTTCCTCTTTCCATTGCAAATGTGCAGCGGGTTCCGCACGGACCGGCCTCTTTCCTGCCAAAAGGCCCTCTTTCTTTGCAGGATTCCTCAACGTTTTTCTCTTCTGGCCCCCTTTCTCAAAGGAAATTTCTTTAAAATATCCGATTCAAGCCGGTAGCGATATGTGCTGGTCCAGCCCCCCTTTTACGAAGATGCACAAAAGCAGGATAAAATGGGACTCTTTCACAGCCTATTCATTTATCGGCTTGAATATCTGACTGGATATAGTATAATGATGGATACAAAGGGAAATCAAGAATCACTATTTTGCACGAACAATTATAAAATAAACTATGCAATTTAACGAACAAAAAATTTGTTACTCCCAAAAAATTGTATGTAAGCAAATACTTTAGAGGCTTTTGGGGAGCGATGCCCGGCAAAAAAAGCAGCTTTTTGCAAAGTTCCTTTAAAATAAATTGCTTTTTACTCCCTCAATGAATCTACCCTGCGATAAAATCATGTATAATAGCGTAAATAAAATTTTTTGTCCGCAAATTGTGTGGGGAATTCGTCTATTTCTCAGTATTTTATAGGCTTCCTCACAGCAATAATTACGTCTTCCGCTAAATTTTATTAGAAAATGTAGATCAAAAGGTTTGATTCTTGCTATATTTATGTATAAAAT
>DVOF01000201.1 GCA_018713805.1 Candidatus Aphodoplasma excrementigallinarum
CTCCTGTCCTGTATGGGGACGGCCTTTGCCGCAGACGTCTACCGCGTGGGGGAGTACTACGTCCCCTATGACGAGGACGCAGCGCAGCGGCTCGGCCAGCTCGGCCTGTTTTACGGGACGGGAGACGGCTATGCGCTCGACGATGCGGTGACGCGCGCGCAGGCGGCGGTGATGGTGCTCCGCATGATGGGGGAAGAACGGAACATATCGTCAAAGTCATCCGTAGAAACCCAGTTTTCCGACATGCGCGGCCACTGGGCGGAAGGCGCTGTGGCACACGCCTACGCGCTCGGCTATGTGAACGGGACAAGCGCGGACACGTTTGAGCCGGAGCGCGGCGTGACCGGGCGCGAGTTTGCCAAAATGCTTTTAAGCGCGATGGGCTATGAGGGCGTCACGATTGACAACGCTTACGACAAGGGCGTGGAAGCGCAGCTTTTGGTCAAAAACTTCACAAAGGCGGCTGTACAGGATGCGTCGTACGCGCTCAACCGGAACGACATGGTTTCCATCTGCGAGAGCGCGCTGCTTGCCAAAACGGCGGACGGCACGCTGCTGAAGGACGTGCTGGTGGAGAAGGGCGTGTTTACAAGCCAGCAGTTTGACGACGTTATGCTGTGCGTAACGCAGGAGCCCGTGTGCGTAACGCCGCCGCCGCAGGAGACGCGCGGCTTTGAGTGGAAGCTGAATACGCTGATGCCGCAGGATAAAAACTACATGTTCTCGCCGCTGAGTATCAAGTTCGCGCTCGCCATGGCGGCGAATGGGGCCGAAGGCGAAACGCAGGAGGAAATCCTCTCTGCGCTCGGCATTGACGACCTTGACGCATTCAACGCGCAGGTGCAGGAGATGATTGCCGCGTATGGCGCAAACGAGGACGTACGGCTTAGCATTGCAAACTCTGTCTGGCTCAACCGCGACTATGCCGGCGCGCAGTCCGCGCGCTTTCGCAGCGGGTTTCTGAAGCTGATGGCCGACTACTATGGTGCGGAGGCGGACACGGTTACAAATGCGGACGGCGTGGAGAAAATCAACGGCTGGATCGAACAAAACACAAACGGGAAGATCAAGGATGTGCTCCAGGATTCCAACTTCCTTGCCGCGCTCGTCAATGCTGTATATTTCAAGGGCGCGTGGCGCGAGCAATTCAGCGAGGGAATGACAGCGCCGGACACGTTTACAAGCAGCGACGGCAGCGAGAAGGAAGTCGACTTCATGCACCAGACGGGGTACTTTGACTACTACGAGAACAACATGGTGCAGATGGTGCGCCTGCCGTACGAGGACACGGACATCGCGATGTATATTGCGCTGCCGTCTATACAGATATATGACCTCAACCATTTTATCGGCCAGATGGAGTCAAGGCGCGTTGCGCTTTCGATTCCGAAGTTTAAGGTCGAGTATACCACGGAGCTCAGCGATATGCTCGGTCAGCTTGGGATAAAGGCGGCGTTTTCGCCGGAGAATGCGCGCTTTACCAACATGATCGACGACTATCCGTACAATATCTTTTTGGATAAAGTCATCCACAAGACGTACATTGACGTGGACGAAAACGGGACCGAGGCCGCGGCTGTAACGGTGTTGCCGGCTGCCGGAACCGCAATTGAGCCAATACAGGAGGAGGAACCGATCGAGTTTACGGCAGATGGGCCGTTTACGTACTTTATTTATGACGAGGCCAACGGCGAGGTGCTGTTTTTGGGCGAATATGCCTATGCGCAGTGAGGCATAGAGACATACAAATAGGAGAAACAAAACGGCGGGAGACTCTCTCCCGCCGTTTTGCAATGCTTATTTTATTCTACAGTTACCGACTTGGCCAGGTTGCGCGGTTTATCCACGTCGCAGCCCTTGTTGACCGACATATAATACGCAAAAATCTGGAGCGGCACGATCTCGAGCGCCGGGGCCAGAAGCGGCAGCGTCCGCGGGATATAGTAGACCGCGCTGCATTCGCTCTCGATAAGGGTGTCGCCCTCCATGGCAACGCCGAACACTTCCGCGCCGCGCGTCGTCACTTCGCGGATGTTGCTCAGCGTCTTTTCAAACAGGTGCGCCTGCGTCGCAAGCGCGACCACGTTCGTCCCGTCCTCCATGAGCGAGATGGTCCCGTGCTTGAGCTCGCCTGCCGCGTACGCCTCCGAATGGATATAGGAAATCTCCTTAAGCTTGAGCGAGCCTTCGAGCGCGAGGCAGTAGTCGAGCCCGCGCCCGAGGAAGAACACGTCCTTTGTATTGTAGTGCGTCGCCGCATACTCCTGCAGGAGCGACACGTCTTGCAGCATGGTATCGATCTTTTCCGGGATTTTGAGCATTTCCGCCACGATCTCGCGGTGCTTTTCGTCCGAGAGGTGCCCGCGTACCGATGCAAAGTGCAGCGCCAGCAGGTACAATACCTGCAATTGGGTCGAGTAGGCCTTCGTCGTCGCAACGGCGATCTCCGGCCCCGCCCAGGTATAAATCACGTCGTCCGCCTCCCGTGCGACGGAGCTGCCGACCACGTTGACGATCGCAAGCACGCGGCACCCGCGCCGCTTTGCCTCCCGCATGGCGGCGAGCGTGTCCGCCGTTTCGCCCGACTGGCTGATGACAATGACGAGGTCGTCCTTGCTCAATATGGG
>DVOF01000202.1 GCA_018713805.1 Candidatus Aphodoplasma excrementigallinarum
AGCAGCAGCAAGGGAAATGCTGTTTTGGTTTCCAACGGAAAGACGAATATTTTGATCGACTGCGGCATCAGCAAACGGCGTACGGCTGACGCGCTCGCACAGGCGGGGGTGTCGCCGCGCGACCTGGACGCGATTTTAGTTACACATGAGCATAACGACCATATCAGCGGCGTCGGGGTGATGAGCCGCGGATATGATATCCCGGTGTATGCAAACGAAAAGACCTGGGCGGCGATGGAACGCGCGCTCGGGCGGGTGGAGGAAGCAAACAAGAAGCTGTTTCGCGTAGGGGAAAGCTTTGAGATAAACGGTGTAGGGGTTACTTCGTTCGCAATCCCGCACGACGCCGCCTGCCCGGTTGGCTACAGCCTTTTTACAGAGGGGCTGAAGCTCTCGGTCGCGACGGATATGGGGCACATTGACGAAAGTGTTGTCGACAGCATTTGCGGCAGCGACATTGTCCTGCTGGAGGCGAACCACGACCTTGCCATGCTGCAAAATGGGCGCTATCCAGCCGCGCTGAAGCGGCGTATCCTGGGCCAATTCGGCCATCTGTCCAACGATTCGTCGGCGCAGATTGCCGTCCGTCTGCTAAGGAGTGGCACGCGGGCAATCCTGCTCGGGCATTTAAGCGAGGAAAATAACCTGCCCGATCTGGCTTATGCGGCGGTAAAGGGTGCCCTGACGGGAGCGGGCGCGCGGCTTGAGCGCGATATCCGGCTTGCCGTTGCCAACCGGTATGAGCTCAGCGGCATGTTTTAATGATAAAAAATTGGAGAGTGGCAATGCAGATTCGGATTATTGCAGTTGGGAAGCTGAAAGAGGCATATTTTGCCGCTGCGGCGGAAGAATATACGAAGCGGCTGGGGCGCTTTGCAAGGGTAGAAACCGTCCAGATACCGGACCGCCGAATACCGGACCGCGCCTCTGCGGCGCAGGAGCGGCAGGTATTAGAGCAGGAGGGGCAAGATATTCTTGCCAAGATTGCGCCGCAGGATTATGTGGCCGCCTTGTGCGTGGAGGGGAAAAAGCTCGATTCGCCCGCCTTTGCACAAAAGCTATCCGCGCTTGCGCTGTCTGGGAAAAGTACGGTTACGTTCGTCATCGGCGGGTCGCTGGGGCTGTCCGATGCGGTAAAGCAGCGTGCGGATTTTCACCTCAGTTTTTCCGACATGACGTTTCCGCACCAGCTAATGCGCGTAATCCTGCTTGAGCAGGTTTACCGTGCGTTTAAAATCCTGGCAAACGAAACCTATCATAAATAGATGTGATATAAATAATATAAGAGAAAAGAGGGAGAATTGGAGATGGGGAACCAGAAAGAACGAGAGCTTCTAAAGCAAAGCATGCAGAATGCAGCCCTGTGCGCCGTGAACCGTGACTTTATCGACCCGCTTACGCTCTACGGCTTTCCCGTTGAACTAAGCGGCGGGCTGGCCGCATTTTCCTTTATTTATGACTTCCGTCCGGATGGGTACAAGATTGTGCGCACCTCAGACATCACAGAGGTGTTCAGCGAGGAGGCGGAGCACTTTTTAGAGCGGATTGTACGCGCGGAGAACCCGGAGTTTACGCCGGAGCCGCCTGGTTTTGCGCTTGAAAGCATGGCCGCGCTTTGTACAGATTTGCAGGAAAAAAAGAAAATCGTCACGGTGGAGTGCGAGGGCAGTGAGGAAACCATATTTCTAATCGGCCAGATTTGCCGCGTTACGAATAAGGAGATTTCGATGCGCACGTTCGACGGCATGGGCGTTTGGGACACAGAGAAGGCGGCCGTCCCGCTCGGCGACATCACCTGTATCAGCGTCGGAAACGCATATGTTGAAATCCTTTCCAAGTATTTGACGGAGAAAAAATAGGACGACGGTATGGAGAGAGAAAAAAATCAGAAATTTTAAAATTTTTCTTGCATTTTGTTTTTGTTTGTGGTAAACTATGTTAAGTAATTTGATGCTATGGGTGGAGGTGAACAGATTGCCGAATATTAAATCAGCGAAAAAGAGAGTAAAGGTTATTGAGACAAAGACATTGCGGAACCAGATGATCAAGTCCGCGCTCAAAACGCAGATCAAGAAGTTTGAGGCAGCTGCTGCGGCAGGGGATAAGGCTGTTGCGTCGGAGGCTTTTAACATAACGGTAAAGAAGATCGACCAGGCGGCTGCAAAGGGTATTCTGAAGAAGAATACGGCAGCGCGCAAAAAGTCGAAGCTCGCGCTCAAGCTCAACCGGGTTGGCGCATAAGCGCGCCGGTTACAGGCCGGATGTAGAACAAGGTACAGATTGGCGTCGCATTTGCGGCGTCATTTTTGTATCCGGATTTTCGGGGGAGGCGCCGTTTTGAAAAAACAAATGTCGGAAACATTTTTGATTGGGGCGGTCCTGGCTGCCGTCGGCGGCTATCTGGACGCTTATACATATACATGCCGCGGGCATGTGTTCGCCAATGCGCAGACGGGCAACATCGTCCTGCTGGGCGTTAAGGCGGCGGGAAGGGACTGGAGCGGCGTACTTTACTATGCAATTCCGATTCTTGCTTTTGTGATTGGGATTTTTATTGCAGAGCAAATCCGGAAACGGTTTACGGCGCAATCCAATCTCCATTGGCGGCAAATCGTTGTTTTGATTGAGGCGGCGGTCCTTTTTGGGATTGGGTTTCTGCCGACTGGCGGGCTTGATATGCTGGCAAACGTACTGGTCGCATTTGTCTGCTCGCTGCAGGCGGAGAGCTTCCGCAAGGTAAACGGGAGCCCCTATGCGACGACAATGTGTACGGGGAATTTGCGCAGCGCGGCCGAGCAGATGTTTTTGTATAGCCAGACAAAGGAACGCCGGTTCCTGCAAAGCAGCGCCCGTTACTGTGGAATCATTGCATTTTTTATCTTAGGTGCGTGCGTTGGCGCGCTGCTGACCGGACCGTGGGGCGGGAGAGCCGTCTTTGCCGCGGGTGCGGCGCTACTTCTGGTGTTTTTGCTTATGTTTTTCAAGGATGAAACGGAAAGCCGGGAAGGAAAAGCTTGACAGGCAGAAAGCTATTGCCATCCGGCGGTTTTTGTAGTATAGTTATAGTATACAGGTTATGTGAAGTGGAACCGCAGCAAAGGAAAGGATGGTTGATGTGAAACGAAGGGCAATCGGGAAAGTAATTGCAATTGTATTGGTTTTATGTATGGCGTTGAGCCTCGGCGTATTTGCAGAGGGGCAGACGCGTATTTACAGCGAGACGGAGATCAATGCCGCAGCTGGGAGCGAGTTTACCGTGCCGGTTTACATAGAGAATAACCCGGGGATATACTGCTTTACCGTGTCCATTACGTATGATGAGGACGTTGTGGAAGCGGTTGAAGGCTCGGAGCAGGCGGGGGATGTTCTTCCGACCGTTTTAGGGAATCCGGCCTATATGAACACACCGGATACCCGCGTGGTGGGGATCAACGTGGACAACGTCGCAGACGACGGGCTTCTCTTTACTTACCGGTTCCGGATCAAGGAGGGCGTAAGCACGGGGCAGACGACGCTTTCAATCAGCACGACGACGGGCTCAGTGAAGCATCTGGAGCAGGATTTGACTACAACGGTGGTAAATTGTACAGGTTCGACGTGTACGGTCAATATCGGCACAGCGGCGCCGACCTCAGAACCAACGTCAGACCCGACCTCGAATCCGACTGCAAACCCGGAGACACCGTCTTTTGCACTCAAGGCAGATGCACAAACGATCAAATATATGGCGCCGGTCAGCGATACGGCCTTTGAGCCGGACCGCGCGGCGACCAGATATGAGGTGAGCGAGGCGCTTTATGCGCTTCTGGACTTCTCCGGTTTGGAGGAAGCAGACCGCTTTTCAGACGTGGACGAGGCGCATCGCGAGATGGTGAACGCGCTGGCGCAGACGCCGATCATCGACGGCTATCCGGACGGGACGTTCGGCGGCGAGCAGAGCATTACGCGGGCGGAATTTGTCAAGATGGTCAGCGTAGCGGCCGGGATTGGGACGAGCGATGCGCAGGCCGAGTTTACCGACCTTGCGCCGGAACATTGGGCAAGCCCGTATATTTCGGCCTTTGTCGCAGACGGGTATATCTACGGTTATCCGGACGGGACGTTTTTGCCGGAGAGCGAGATTACGCGCGCTGAGGCTGTTGCGATCATCAACCGGGTGCTCGGCGTGCAGAAGGCGGACGGCGCTGCGCCGCGGTTTGACGATTTGCCGGCGGATCATTGGGCATACGGCGATATTATGGCGGCCGCAAAATAAAGCGATATTTGCTCGGCTTGCTTTTCAGAATCCCCCAACACAAGTTGGGGGATTTTTCTTGTAAATAGATCAAATAATGATTTTAATTTTTACGGCTTAAAAAATAGACAAATAGGAAAAAATACGATATACTAAAAATAAATAATGTATGTAGCATTAAACGTGTATATTTAAAAAGTGACAAGAATACAAGCAATTTGCCAAAAAATATCAGAGATAGCAAAGGGGGACGCATTATGAGACGGATGTTGCATGTGGTATTGGCTTTGTGCATATTGGGACTATGTTTTGATGCTGTGCCACTGACTGGCCGCGCTGAGATCAGCGGAAAATGCGGTGATAACCTGCACTGGACAATGGATGATGATGGAACCCTCACAATCAGCGGCAGCGGATCGGTGTGGCCGTTTGCTTACAATTCGCTAAACAATATCCGATCCCTTATTAAAAAAGTTGTCATAGAGCCAGGCGTTACTTCCTTGGGGGTCGCTTTGTTTCAACGCTGTACGAACCTGACGGAGGTGTCCATACCGGATACAGTTATTCATACCGGATACAGCACATTTTCCAATTGCATAAGCCTGACGGATATTGCTTTACCAGACAGTGTTGTTTATCTGGAGGATGGCGTGTTTGAATATTGTCATAGTCTAACAAGCGTGACCATCCCTGAGAGTGTAGTGTCGATTGGGGCAAGAGCGTTTAGCAATTGCAGTAGATTGATGAGTGTGACGATTCCTGAAAGTGTAACGTCGATAGGGAACACTGCATTTGCACATTGTAGAAGTCTGACACACATTGATATACCAGCCAGCGTGACATCGATTGGGAAATATACATTTTCAGAATGTATTAGTCTGACCAACATTGGGGTGGATCCCAATAATTTACACTATGTTTCTGTGGATGGGGTTTTGTTTGATAAAGACAAGAGCGTGCTCATAAGTTATCCTGTAGGAAAAAATAATAGATCATATACCATACCATCTGGCGTCACTTCGATTGGAGAAGAAGCATTTCAATTTTGCAGCAGTCTAACAGATGTGACGATACCTGACGGTATTATTTCGATTGGAGAAAATGCTTTTGCATATTGTAATAGCCTGACTAGTATACATGTGCCAGATAGTGTTATCAATATTAATGAGTATGCGTTTTACCACTGTGATAATTTGGTTAGTGTTATATTAGAGGACACAGCTTTTCTTGGAAAATTCGCGTTTGCCGATTGTATCAAGTTGACGAGTATAACAATGCTTGCGGGGACAGTATCGATTGGCAATTATGCATTTTCCGATTGCGATAGCTTGACGAGCGTAACAATGCTCGACGGTGCTGCTTCGATTGGTGACTATGCATTTGCCAATTGTGACAGCTTGGTGAGGATAACAAAACTCGACGGCGCTGCTTCAATTGGAGCGGAGGCGTTTGCAGGGTGTAGCAGCCTGACAGATGTGATAATACCAGCCAGTGCTACTTCTATTGGAGAAAATGCATTTAAATTTTGTACCAATCTGACGAGTATAACAATATCAGATGGTGTAACCAGCATTGGGGATGGCGCATTTTCTAATTGTAGCAGACTTAACAATGTAACATTGCCGGACAGTCTTACTTATCTTGGCGAAGGAGCCTTTAGCGGTTGCAGTAGCTTGACAGGTGTGACCTTATCGAGTAATGTTACTTCTATTGGTAGGTGGACATTTTCCGGATGCAGTAACCTAATTCATGTGACTATACCAGCCAGTGTTACTTTCATTGGAGATTATGCTTTTTCCAAATGCAGCGGACTCACCGATATTTATTATGGTGGAAGTGAGGAGCAATGGAATGAGATATACATTGGCTCTACTGATTTTAATGGTGAAAATATACGGAATGCTAACATTCATTTTAATTCAATAATCTGTGTCCTTATCAATGGTATGTCGGTGCAGTTTGACCAGCCGCCCGTTATTGTTGACGGCAGAACGCTCGTTCCTCTCCGTGCCGTGTTCGAAGCTTTAGGTGCGATGGTCACCTGGAACGAGACGACGCAAACTGTAATCGCTTCCCTGTTAAATACGAGAATCACTCTGTCTATTGGCAGCAGTCAGATGCTGGTGAACAGTCAGATAGAGGAATTGGGCGTGCCGGCCCAGCTTATTCATGACAGGACAATGGTCCCGGTGCGTGCGGTGAGCGAAGCTTTTGGATTCATGGTAGATTGGGACAGCACGACACAGACTGTGCTAATAACTAAATGATAACTAAGGTTGGTTTTAAACCTTTTTATTTCCGTTCAATCTTCGCCCCGACTTGCCGGAGCTTTTCGACGATATGGTCGTACCCGCGGTCGATATGCTCAATACTGCCGATTTCCGTGTCGCCCTTTGCTGCAAGCCCGGCGAGAATCAATGCCGCGCCGGCACGCAGGTCGGTCGCATTGACGGGCGCGCCACTCATGGACTTGACGCCCTCGACGATGGCGCTCCGCCCGTCGATTTTGATATGCGCCCCCATGCGGACCAGTTCATTCACATATAAAAACCGGTTTTCAAAAATCGTCTCCACCACAACGCCCGTCCCGTCGATGGTACTCATGAGTGCGGCCATCTGCGCCTGCATGTCGGTCGGGAAGCCTGGGTAGGGGAGCGTTTTGATATCTACGCTTTTCAGCTTGCCGGTCGCGTCGGCGATGAGCCGCGTACCGTCTTCTTGGATTTGGACACCCATCTCACGCAGCTTTGCACTGACCGGCTTTAGATGGTCGCAGATGATATTGTCGATCTCTAACTTGCCGTGCGTGACCGCCGCCGCTACCATAAAGGTACCGGCCTCAATCCGGTCCGGGATGACGCGGTAAGTACAGCCGTGCAGCTCGCTGACGCCGTCGATCGTAAGCGTGTCGCTGCCGGCGCCGGCAATCCGCGCGCCCGCCCGGTTTAAATAGTCTGCTAAATCGACGATCTCCGGCTCTGTCGCCGCGTTTTCGATCGTCGTTTGCCCCTCTGCCAGCGCCGCCGCCATAATCAGGTTTTCCGTCGCGCCGACGCTTGGGAAGTCGAGGTAAATGTTTGCCGCATGCAGCCTGTCGGCTTTGGCCTCCACGTAGCCATGCCCGGTGGTTATCTTGGCGCCCATGGCGGCAAACCCTTTCAGGTGCAGGTCGACAGGCCGCACGCCGATTGGGCAACCGCCCGGAAGGCTGATCCTTGTACGCCCGGTTCTGGCAAGCATGGGACCCATGACCAAAAAAGAAGCCCGCATTTTGCTGACAGGCTCATAGGGGGCGACGTGGCTTTTGATTTTTGGTGTGGAAACGGTAACGGTGCTTCCGACGCAGCGGATTTGTGCGCCGAGCCCCTCCAAAAGCGAACACATCAGCGAGACGTCGCTGAGGGCAGGGACATTCTGGATTACGCTCTCTCCGTTGCAGAGCAGCGACGCGGCAAGGATTGGCAGCGAGGCATTTTTGGAGCCGCTGATATTCACAGTTCCGGAGAGCGGCGGCGATTTTTTCACAATAATTTTTTCCAATTTCGTTCATCCCTTATCTGCTGGTATACGTTTATTG
>DVOF01000203.1 GCA_018713805.1 Candidatus Aphodoplasma excrementigallinarum
ATCATACTTTTTTCAAATTTGCAAACATTGCCATCAAATTTTTTGTTTCACCATTTTCAAATTGAATCTGCACCTTATGGTCATTGCCCAGCGGCGTAATTGAAAGCACCTTTCCCCTGCCGAATTTTTTGTGCATGACCGTATCGCCCTCTACATAGTCGAGCTTGCCGCCGTTCCCGCTTGTTTTGCGCACATCGAAACTCTCAAACAGACTCGACTTTGTAGCGTTAGTAAACTGTGCAATCGTATTTTTCAGTATTCTCGACCGTTCTGCGCCGTTCAACGATACTGCCTGCACATTTTTCTTCTTTCTTCCGCCAAACTCAAACAGCAAGTCTTGCGGGATTTCCTGTACAAAACGCGACACGCGCGGATACGTCGTCTGCCCGAAAATCATACGCGCCTGCGCTTTCGTGATATAGAGGTTTTCCTTTGCACGCGTAATGGCGACATAGCACAGCCGGCGCTCTTCCTCGATTTCTTCTTCGTCCACCATCGACCTCGTGCCCGGGAAAAGGCCCTCCTCCATACCGGCAAGAAACACGACCGGGAATTCCAGCCCCTTTGCAGAATGGATCGTCATGAGCGTAACAGCCGGCTGGTCCTCGTCGTAATTGTCAATGTCGGAGATGAGGGAAACATTCTCCAAAAAGTCCGACAAAGACGGTTCCTCCGCAGACGCTTCATATTCCTTTACTACGGACATGAATTCGTCCAGGTTTTCCATTCTGCTCTGAGCCTCAATCGAATTCTCCAGCATCAAAGATTGCCGGTATCCCGTCTTGTCAAGCACCAAATCGACAAAATCCGTCAGGCGCATCTCCGGCTGCGACCGGCGAAGCAGGTCGATCATGTTCGTAAAGTCATTAAGCTTTACAGACGCACGCAACAGCTCGGAATACAGATTTGCTTCTTTTATCACATCGTAAATGCTTGTACCGAGGCTGTCCGCGATATCCTGCGCATATCCGACCGTAGTCGCGCCAATCCCGCGCTTTGGCTCATTGATAATCCGCTTCAGGCTTACGCTGTCTGACGGGTTATGGATGACGCGCAGATAAGCAATGATATCTTTGATTTCCTTGCGGTCATAAAAGCGCAGGCCAGCCAGCACGCGGTAAGGGATTCCCTGTTTTAAGAGCATTTCCTCCAGTACGCGCGACTGCGCATTTGTCCGATACAGGATTACAAAATCGCTAAACTGCCGCGCACTCTCCGAAACGAGACGGTCGATTTCCCGTGCAATGAAACGTCCTTCATCGTGTTCGTTTTCCGCGTCATAAAAATAAATCTTATCGCCTTCAGCGCCCTCGGTCCAAAGGTTTTTGCCCTTTCGTTTCCGGTTATGCGCAATCACGTCGTTTGCTGCATTTAAAATCGTCTGCGTGGAGCGGTAATTCTGCTCGAGCTTAATGACTTTTGCATCCGGGAATTCCTTCTCAAAGTCAAGAATATTGCGGATATTCGCGCCGCGGAATTTGTAAATACTCTGGTCGTCATCCCCTACCACACACAGGTTCCGGTGTGCGGCGGACAGCAGTGAAATAAGCCGGTACTGCGCATTATTCGTGTCCTGGTACTCATCCACCATGATATAACGGAATTTTTTCTGATAATATTCCAGCGCGTCCGGATTTTCCTCAAAAAGGCGTACGGTATTGACAATAATATCGTCAAAGTCGAGCGCATTGTTAGCTTTCAATATGTTTTGATAGGATATGTAAAGCTGGGCGATTTTACTCATGCGGAAATCGCCGGCATATATCTTTTCAAACTCCTGCGGCCCAAGCAGGTCATCCTTTGCGTTGCTGATGTGCGCAAGCACAGAGCGCGGCGCAAAGTTTTTGTCCGACAGGTTGAGTTGTTTTAAGCAGTCCTTGATGACCATCTGCGAGTCAGCGCTGTCATAGATAACAAAACTGCTGTCATAGCCAAGCCGCGTAATATAGCGGCGAAGGATTTTGACGCACATGGAATGGAAAGTCGAAACCCAGATATCGTTTGCACTTTCGTCAAACAACCGTGCAACGCGCGTCTTCATCTCATTGGCCGCTTTATTCGTAAATGTAATCGCCAGAATATTGTACGGACGGACCTGCTTTTCAAGAAGCAGATACGCAATCCGGTTCACAAGCACAGTCGTCTTTCCGCTTCCTGCGCCTGCCAGAATCAAAAGCGGCCCCTCTGTATGGGTCACCGCCTCCCGCTGCATCGGGTTTAAGCCCGCAAAAAGCTCCTTTGTATCGAATTCACCCATTTTGTTTTTGTCCTCCAATTTGTTCTCAATTCATACTATATTATTGTACCGCATTTTTAACAGAATGGAAAGGGAAATCCGAAAATTTGTTCATTTAAAAACAAAAAAATTCAGCGTAAAACCGGATTGCGGTCTTACGCTGAACCACTGTTCATATATAAAACATTATCAATACAAGTCCCGCTTCACGTAATGCGTATGCAGAAGCTCATGCGCTTTGTGCGAACCTGGCTTTTCAAAATACTCGTCATAGAGCTTTTTAATCACTGGATTCTCATGCGACTTCCGGATCGGGAGCGATTTGTCCTCCGTGTAAAGCGCCTTTGCACGCTTCGCCTTCAAGTCGATGTCCATATGCACCTTCGCCGGAACGATCGGCTGACCGCCGCCCGTTACACAGCCGCCTGGGCAAGCCATGATCTCAACAAAATCATACGTTTCTTCCCCAGCCTTGATAGCGTCGAGCAGCTTTCTCGCATTGCCAAGGCCATGTGCGACTGCGGCGCGAATCGTTTTCCCCGCAATCTCTACTTCAGCGCGCTTGATACCGTCCGTGCCGCGAACGACATTGTAGCTGTCCTCCGGTACGCTCTCTCCGGAGAGCACGTCGGCAACCGTGCGAAGCGCCGCCTCCATAACGCCGCCTGTCGCGCCGAAGATAACGCCTGCGCCCGTCGCCGCACCAAAGGGATTCTCGAACTCCTCGTCCGGAAGCTTTACAAAGTCAATGCCAGCCTCTTTGATCATGCGCGCAAGCTCGCGCGTCGTCAAAACGATATCAACATCCTGCAGTCCATTGTGGGAAAGCTCCTCCCGTCCAGCCTCAAACTTCTTCGCCGTGCACGGCATGATCGACACGTTTACGATAGTTTTCGGGTCAATGCCTTCCTTTTCCGCATAATAAGACTTGATTACCGCACCGAACATCTCATGCGGTGACTTTGCAGAAGAAAGATTGTCCAGAAATTCCGGATAATTATGCTCGCAGAACTTTACCCAGCCGGGGCTGCACGACGTAATGACCGGAAGCTTTCCGCCGTTCGTAATGCGGTCGATTACCTCCGTGCCCTCTTCCATGATGGTGAGGTCCGCGCCCGTATCGGTGTCAAACACCTTGCTGAAACCGAGCCGGCGCAGCGCAGCAACCATTTTGCCCGTTACCGGCGTGCCGATTTCCATCCCAAACTCCTCGCCGAGCGCAGCGCGCACAGCCGGAGCAGTCTGTACTACGACATACTTTGTCTCATCATGGATTGCATCCCAAACCTTTGCGGTATCGTCCTTTTCATACAGCGCGCCAACCGGACATGCTACGATACACTGTCCGCAGTTTACGCACGCAACCTCGCCAAGCGATTTATCAAACGCGCAGCCGATGTTTGTCGCAAAACCACGCTGCTTTGCATCGATAACGCCGACCGTCTGCACATTCTTGCAGACGCTGACGCAGCGGCGGCACAAAATACATTTGTTGTTGTCGCGCACGATGGACGGCGACAGGTCGTCGATCTTGGCTCTGCTGCCGCTCTCGCTGCTCTCATACGGCAGCTCGTTGATGCCGAGCTCTTCCGCCATGGACTGAAGCTCGCAGTTGCGGTTGCGGACGCAGGTCAGACATGCTTTATCATGGTTTGACAGAATCAGTTCAAGCGTCGTCTTTCTCGACTCACGCACGAGCGGAGAGTTGGTGTAAACCTCCATCCCCTCGTTGATCGGATAGACGCACGCCGCCTGTAAGCTTCTTGCGCCCTTGATTTCCACAACACACATACGGCAGGAGCCGATCTGGTTTACATCTTTCAAATAACACAGTGTAGGAATATCGATATTGGCAAGACGCGCAGCCTCTAAAACCGTGGACCCCTTCGGGGCGCTCACGTCAATGCCATTGATTTTCAAATTGACCATTTCCATTGTTCTTTTCTCCTTTCCGGCGTTTTATTTCGAGATGGCTTTGAACGGGCACTTGCTCTCGCATGCGCCGCACTTGATACACTTATCGGTATCAATCTTATACGGCAGCTTCCGCTCGCCGCTGATTGCTCCGACAGGGCACTGCTTTGCACAGATGCCGCAGCCTCTGCATTTCACCGGATCAATGCTGTAGCTTACAAGTCCCTTACATACGCCGGCAGGACATTTTTTGTCGACCACATGGGCAATATACTCGTCCCTGAAATACCGCAGGGTACTCAAAATCGGGTTCGGAGCCGTCTGGCCAAGGCCGCAGAGCGACGACTGCTTTACCATGTTGCACAGCCGCTCAAGCCGGTCGATATCCTCCAGCGTACCCGTACCGTTTGTGATCTTTTCCAATATCTCAAGCATACGCTTTGTACCAATACGGCACGGCGCACATTTCCCGCACGATTCATCCACCGTAAACTCGAGGAAGAACTTTGCGATATCGACCATACAGGTGTCTTCGTCCATAACAATCAAGCCGCCAGACCCCATCATGGCGCCAATACTGATAAGCGAATCGTAGTCAATCGGCGTGTCAATGAGCGAAGCCGGGATACATCCGCCGGACGGGCCGCCCGTCTGCGCTGCCTTAAATTTCTTGCCGTTCGGGATACCGCCGCCGATTTCTTCTATAATTTCGCGCAGGGTCGTACCCATCGGAACCTCCACAAGGCCGGTGTTGTTGATCTTGCCGCCCAGCGCAAACACCTTTGTGCCCTTGCTCTTTTCTGTTCCAATTGTATTAAACCATTCCGCGCCCTTGTTGATAATAACCGGAATATTTGCGTACGTTTCTACGTTGTTGAGGATTGTAGGCTTGCCAAACAAGCCCTTTACCGCCGGGAACGGCGGACGGCAGCGCGGCTCGCCGCGTTTGCCCTCGATGGAAGTCATCAGTGCCGTCTCTTCGCCGCACACAAATGCGCCGGCGCCAAGACGGATATCAACGTCAAAGCAGAAGTCTGTGCCAAAAATGTTTTTCCCAAGCAGGCCGTATTCCCGCGCCTGATCGATCGCAATTTTCAGACGCTGAACAGCGATCGGGTACTCCGCACGGATGTAAATATAACCCTGCGTTGCGCCGATTGCATAACCTGCAATCGCCATGGCTTCAATAACCGAGTGCGGGTCGCCTTCCAGAACAGAACGGTCCATGAATGCGCCCGGGTCGCCTTCGTCTGCGTTACAACATACATACTTCTGATCTGCTACCGATTTGGAGGCAAAGTCCCACTTTACGCCGGTCGGGAAGCCTGCGCCGCCCCGCCCGCGAAGGCCGGACGCCTTGATTTCTGCAATCAGTTCCTCCGGCGTCATCTCTGTCAAAACCTTGCCCAGTGCCTTATAACCGTCAAATGCGATATATTCTTCAATCTTTTCCGGATTGATCACGCCGCAGTTGCGCAGCGCAATACGCATCTGCTTTTTATAGAAGTCAACCTCATTGAGCGACTTGATTTTCCCTTCTTCTTCATGCACCGTTTCCGAATAGAGCAGGCGCTTTACGATCCTGCCCTTTACAAGGTGTTCCGACACGATCTCTTTGATGTCCTCGGGCTTTACCATGCTGTAAAACGCGCCCTCCGGATAAACGACCATAATCGGCCCCAACGCGCAGAGGCCGAAGCAGCCGGTTTTTACAACCATGACTTCTTTATCAATGCCCTGCTCCTTGAGCTGCGTTTCCAGCTCGTCAATAATCTTCTGCGAGCCCGACGACGTACATCCTGTACCGCCGCAGACTAACACATGGCTCCTGTATAACTCCATTTCTACGAGTCCTCCTCTGTTCTATTTAAAAAACTGAATCTTTCCAAAATTTATTTGTCAACCTCGCCAATCGTGTACTCTGCGCACGGCTTGCCGTTCACGATGTGCTCTGCAACGACGCGGCGCGCCTTTTCCGGGTCCATTTTCGCATAGGTAACCTTTTCTTTACCAGGCATATATACCTCGACGATCGGCTCAAGCCGGCACATGCCAATGCAGCCAGTCTGCTCCACTTTAACGTCGAGCAGTTTCCTTTTTGCAACCTCCTCCACAAAAGCATTCAAAACCGGGCGCGCGCCAGCAGCAATCCCGCATGTTGCCATTCCGACAACGACGCGGATCCCATCCTGCCGGTCGTGACGCATATTGATCTGATTCAGGGCGCTTTCCCTGATTTTACTCAATTCCTCTAACGATTTCACGATTAAGCACCTCCATGTAAATTAGAAATCCCTTCCTGTAAAAACTCTTTCAGCCAAAGGCTGACCTGCATATCCGACAGCGGCACCCCGTTCAATATCGATTTCATATCCCGCGTGTCCGCCACAAACTGTTCGTCTTCCACCCGATGCGTATAGACAAAGTCAAGCCCGGGATTGCATGTGATCAGCGTATGTATTACGCCGGCAATATCGCCCAGCGGCTGCCGGTCAATGTGGGAATAGCCAAAACGCGCAAAAACGGTCGTTCCCACGCCGACCTCGCTCTCGATCCGGAAGTCGCCTCCCGTAGAAAGCGCCGCCTCCCGGAAAAGCGGGATACCAAGCCCGACCCGGCGCGTTGTCCGCGTCGTATAAAAGGGGTCAAGAACCTTTTTTACCTTTTCTTCATCCATCCCCCTACCGTTGTCCCGAATCACAATATCAAGCGTATCGGAGCGCGGGCATTCCGCGACCGTGATCTCAATCAAGGTCGCCTCCGCCGCAATCGAATTCTGCGCAATGTCCAATATGTGTAACGCTAACTCCTGCATAGCATCAATATTTGCTCAAAATACCATCCACATCATCCACCGTCAGCCTGCCGTAAACGTCGTCGTTTACAGTCAGTACCGGTGCAAGGCCGCACGCGCCAATACAGCGGGTCGCATCAAGCGAATACTTTCCGTCCGAGCTGCACTCGCCTACCTCGATCCCAAGCCGCTCCTTGATCTTATCCAAGATATCGCCGGAGCCTTTTACATAACAAGCCGTTCCAAGACAGACCGCAATCTTGTATTCGCCCTTCGGATAGAGGGAGAACTGCGCATAAAACGTAACAACGCCGTAAATTTCCGCCATTGTGTAGGATGTGTTTTCAGCAATGATCTGCTGAACCTCAAGCGGAAGATAACCGTAAATCTCCTGTGCTTCCTGAAGAATCGGCATCAGGGAGCCTTCCTGCCCCTTATGGTTTTCAATTACCTGCAGCAGCTGTTCCTCCTGCTGCTTCGTGCCCTTAAAAGCACTGACTTTTTTTTCACTCATTATAGGTCCTCCTAAGTTTTTATATATTGACCAAATCCGCCAAAGGCTTACGGTCTTATATAACTTTCACAAAACGCGTTTGTTACAAGATTAACAATCAAGGGCGCAAACGCACTATTAAAAATTATAACATTTCTATGATTGAAAATCTACATTTTTCGAAAAATTTTTCAAAAAATTTATACGGCCCTGTCATATTCATGCCGTATACTGTCTCTTATACACATCTCCGAGCCCACGAGACTAG
>DVOF01000204.1 GCA_018713805.1 Candidatus Aphodoplasma excrementigallinarum
GAGATATACTCCGTATCGTCCGCGCGGCTCCGCACCGCAACGGTATATTTCTTCGCCGAGCCGTTCTCCGCCGTAACCGTAATCGTTACCGTGCCCGGCAGCGTGATCGTTTCACTCGGGTCGTACGATACGGTAGCCTTTGTATCCTGCGCGGTTGCAACGATCGTCGCTTCCGTGTCCGCGCCCTCCGTCGTCACAGAGTACGACGTGCCGTCTGCTGTAAAGTTTCCGATCGCCACACCATTTACCGTAATGCCAGAAAGCAGATTGTTCGTCGACTTTGCATAGATAAAGTTAAGCGTATAAACATTTGTGTCGATATCCGCACCGCTGAGTGTAATCGTAACGGTTGCCGGTACCTCGGATACCGTTGCCTGCGAAATCTGTACGTCTACCTTCGAGTTGAGCGGCACAGCCGTAATCTCAACCGGCAGCTCGCTCGACTGCTTCTCAATCTCATACGTGTTCTGCGCCGGGTTGAAGCCGGAAAGGCTTACGCCGTTGAGCTTGATGTCCGACAGCAGGTTCGACGCGCCTGCGTCCTCCAATACTGCAACGCCTTGGTTCGGGACGATGTCAGCATAAACATAGTTTACAATGCCTTCTTCAAACGTGGTCGCCGTGCTTGCAGAGCCGTTCTGCGTAATCGAAACAGCGCCCCACTCCTCCGGTACTTCTACTTTAACCGTAAGCGGATAGTCAAAAATCTCGCTCGGGAGCGCGTCGGAAGGATACGTTACCTCTGCCTGCACCTTGCCGTCAGCTGTCTTAGCCGCAGATACGCTCGAAACCTGATACTCGCGCAGGTACTTCGTCGCCTCTACGATACCAGCAATCCAAATCTCACCCGCATCGCGCTTCTCTACCATATAGGAGATGTGCTCCTCCGCAGCAGCGCGGGACATCGGCTGGTAGCCGCCTGTGCCATTTTCAGATACGTTGTGCCACATCTCAACAAGCCACTGACCGTTATTGATCGCGGTGTCAATCCAGCCGTTGCGCATTGCCGTATTATTTGCGCCGTCGCCAATGCCCTGCATATAGAGGTTCATCCACTGGCCCGCAGCCGTACCGTCCGCCGGCGGGATATTGTTGTAGCCGCGCGACCCAAGACGGGCCGAATAGTAGCCCTGCTCCTTCATGATCTCCCAGCCGCGGGTCGACATGGAGTTGTTCGGCGCCGCAAAGCTGATTGCGTCTGTTTCAAAATTCTGTTCAAACCATTCCTTGGAGTCTACAAGCTCCCGCTGCAAGCCTTCTTCCGTGTTGCATTCCTTATCCGCATAGCTGGGGCTGTCGCTCATCCGGTCCGGATGCGTCCAGGAGTGGTTGAACACCTCAATCCAGCCGTGGCTCTCAATCTCCTGCCACTCTGCCAGGCTGCTACCATTAAACGAGCTGCTTACAATGCCGGCACAGGAAATCGGGATCTCATACTTCTGCGTCAGCTCATCCCAAATCCGTCCGCTCGAGATAACGCCGTCATCCGACGTAATTGTCACAATCGCGCCGGCGTTGCCCTTCGTGCTCATAATGCTGGCTTCCATCGCGTCGCCGCTGAGCTTTTTGGAGAAATAGATCGTGTAGACCTGCGTGGTGCCGGCCTCCGACTTCACCGTTACGGAAACGCTTCCCGGGAACTGCGTCAGCGTCTCCGGGCTAATCGACTCAATCTGCGCGTTCGTATCGGTCGCCTGCGCCGTTACCGTTACCGAATCGACATCATCCTCCACGCGGATGTTATAGGTCGTTTTCGACGGGTCAAACTCCCCAATCGGCGTGCCGTTGTACGACAGCGACGAGAGTGTCGCGTCGGTCGAGAGCGACGCCGTGTTGTAGATTCTTACGTCGTCGAGGTAAATGCGCGCCGAATTGTCTTCAGCGTAATACGGAACATTGCTGTTATGTACCATGTTGCCCGCATTGTTATCAAATACGGCTATGTTGTCAAATACGCCCTCGCCCTCCATGGTGATTGTGTTGGTCGGCTCTCCTGACGCATCAAGCAGGCCGTCCTCACTTGTAAGAACGATGAGAATCTTCGTGACTTGCCCCTCAAGCCCCGGCGTAATGTACGCCGCATAGGAAATCCACTTGTCCGCAACCGCTTTTCCGTAGCTGTCAGAGCCGCCCATAAGGGTAATCCTATCTGTGTTAATGCCAAAAATAGTCTGCCGGTGACCTTGGGTACCATCTACAGAATTGCGGAATTCAAGGTAATAGTTCGGGACGGAGTTTGCCGTCGAATGCAGCATAACCCTGCCGGAAAACAGCGTCGTCGTCCCAACCGCCATCGCTACCTTCTTTTGCAGCGGCGGATATTGCTGGCCCTCGGAAGCAACATATTCCGCTACTTTGTTGTCCGGATTAAGCGGGTCAGTCCCAACTACGACCGGGCCGTAATTGGCGTCCCACTCCGTCCCGCCTCCGCTGGGTATCGTTGTGCCAACCTCACCCCAGCTTTCAAAGTTGTCGCTGAACAGGTCGCCTTCTTCCGCGAATGCGGTCGGCAGTGTCACCAGCGA
>DVOF01000205.1 GCA_018713805.1 Candidatus Aphodoplasma excrementigallinarum
CATCTATGTCATGTAAACAGAAATCTTTTTTCAAAATGCTATTGACATTTGCATGCATAGGTGTTATATTGTGTATATCATATATATACAATATGCGAGGTGATCGGATGGATATTATCATCAGCAACTCCAGCGACAAGCCGATTTACGAGCAAATCACGTCCCAGATCAAAAATATGATCCTGACCGGTGCGCTGCGGGAGGGCGCGCCCCTGCCGTCGATGCGCCTTTTGGCAAAGGAGCTGCGCATTAGCGTCATCACGACAAAGCGCGCGTATGAAGACCTTGAACGCGACGGCTTTATTGAAACCGTTGTCGGCAAGGGAAGCTTTGTCGCAAAGAAAAACGCGGAGTTTGTGCGCGAGGAAATCCTCAAAGCCGCACAGGAGCATATCAAACAGGCAGTCGACGCGGCGAAGTCCGGCGGAATCACTGCCGAAGAACTGCACGAAATGCTCGATATCTTATATGAAGACATATAACAGGAGGAATTGGAATGGAAACGATTTTGCAGCTTGAAAACCTGACAAAACAGTATAAAAATTTTACGTTGGGCGCGCTCACGCTCGCCGTCCCGTGCGGCTCCATTGTCGGCCTCGTCGGGGAGAACGGCGCGGGCAAGACCACGACGATCAAGCTGATCTTAAACCACATCCGCCGCGACGGCGGCAAGGTTGAGGTATTCGGGCTCGACAACCTTACCCATGAGGCAGAAATCAAGGACCGGATTGGCGTTGTGCTTGGCGAGAGTAACTTTCACGAACACTTTACAGCAAAAAATATTAACTCGATTCTCAAAAATATCTATTCCAAATGGGACAGCGATACCTTTTTCTCCTATCTTGCGCGGTTTGATGTGCCGGCTGACAAAAAGCTCAAGGACATGTCCAAGGGCATGAAGGTCAAGCTTTCAATTGCGGCTGCCCTGTCCCACGCGCCGGAGCTGCTCATCCTCGACGAGGCGACCAGCGGGCTTGACCCGGTTGTGCGCAGCGAGATATTAGACATCTTTTTGGAATTTATCCAGGATGAACACAAGAGCATCCTGTTTTCGTCGCACATCACCGGTGATTTAGAGAAAATTGCCGACTATATCGCCTTCCTGCACAAGGGTAAGCTCATCTTTTCCAAATCGAAGGACGACATCCTGTACGGGTATGGCATCGCAAAGTGCGGCGAGGCGGAGTTTAACTCACTCGATAAATCGGACATACTCGCCTACCGCAAGGGCAAGTTCGGCTACGAGGCGCTGCTTGGCGACGCGAAGCTTGCGCACGCAAAGTATAGCGGGCTTTGCATCGACCGTCCGACTATTGAGGAAATCATGACGCTGTATGTCCGCGGAACGCGGCAGTAACGCATTGTCAATAAAGGAGGCCTCTATTTATGAAAGGTTTGATATTAAAGGATTTTTACAGTTTGAAAATGTATGTAAGGACGTTGATCTTCATGGTTGTAATCTATGCAATGCTCGGCTTTTTCTCCGAGAGCGCATCCATGTTTTCCGGTTTGGTCGCCATCGTATCCATGATACTGCCAATCACGAGCTTTACGTACGACAAATACTATAAATGGGAGGAGTATGCACTCTCCCTGCCGCTGCGCCGCAACCAGATCGTACTGGCAAAATATATTTTTACAGCCCTGATCCTGCTGTTTGCCTTTGTGCTGACGGTGCTGCTGTCCATTGCAATGATGTATTTCAACGAACATACGCTCACGCCGCAGCAGATTTGGGAGGCCGGCATGACAAACTATTACACTGCGGGTATCCTGCTCCTGCTGCCAGCAATCCTGCTGCCCGTGATGTTCCGCTTCGGCCCGGACAAGGGACGCATCGCGCTCTTTGTTGTGCTGGGGGCGTTCAGCCTGCTGGCCGTAGCGGCCGCACAGCTTGTGCCGCAGTTGATACCTGGCGTTGCACAGGCGGTTACAGATACGCTCTCCAATGAGCGGGCAGTGATTGCCGTGCTGAACGTATTGCCGCTTATCACGCTGCTGCTGTTCATCCTCTCCTACTTTTTATCCTGCAAGTTCTACCAAAAACGAGAGCTTTAATAAAAAGCTGCCTTCTTGGAAGGCAGCTTTTTTGTGTGCTATACAGGATTTACAAATGCGCCGAATTGTGGTATGATAGACGCATCGCCGGCACAGCCGGAATTCGGAAAAGAGAAATTGAGGATGAACCATGATTGTATTAAGCGCATCAAAACTGAATAAAGCATTTGTAGAGGACATTGTGTTTGAAGACGTTTCGTTTCACATAGAGGACCACGACAAGATCGGCTTTGTGGGGGTCAACGGCGCAGGCAAAACAACGCTTTTCAAGTCGCTCCTGCACCCGTCGTACGCGGACAGCGGAGAAGTGTTCACCAATAAGGAAACCGTGATCGGATACATGCAGCAGCACGCGGACATCACGTCGGACAAGACCGTGTGGGAGGAGCTGATGACCGTATACGCCGACATGCTCGGACTGGAGAAAGAGCTCGACGCTATCGCACGGCAGATCGAGGATGGCACGGGCGATTTAAACGCGCTCATCGAGCGGCAAGCCGCCCTGCTCGAGCGGTTCGAGCGGCGCGGCGGCTATCTGTACAAAAACATTGCAAAGTCGAGCCTGATAGGGCTTGGATTTGCGGAGGACGACCTGAATAAACCGTTCGAGACGCTCTCCGGCGGGCAAAAGACGCGCGTCTTGTTGTGTAAAATCCTGCTCAGCGATGCAAACCTGCTCCTGCTCGACGAGCCGACCAACCACTTAGACATTTCCTCGGTCGAATGGCTTGAAAATTTCCTGCGTGACTACAACGGCGCGTTTGTCATCATCTCACATGACCGTTATTTCTTAGACCGCGTGACGAACAAGACCCTCGAGCTGGAAAACCGGAAGCTGACCGTATACAATGGGAACTACACGCGCTACCTCGCCCTAAAGGAGGAGGCGCGCCTTGCAAAGCAGCGCCAGTACGAAAATACAAAACGCGAGATCGACCGGATCGAGGGGATCATCGAACAGCAGAAGCGCTGGAACCAGGAACGCAATTACAAGACGATCGCAAGCAAACAGAAGGAGATCGACCGGCTGGAAAAAACGCTCGACGCGCCAGAAAGCGAACCGGCAGGGCTCCGGTTCCGGTTCCATATCAACGCGGTTGGCGGCAACGACGTGCTGCGGTGCAGTTCGCTCGCCATGGCGTATGGGATAAAGAAGATTTTCTCCGGTGTGGAGCTGGATATCAAAAAAAAGGAGCACGTGTTCCTGCTTGGGGAGAATGGCTGCGGGAAGACGACGCTCTTTAAGCTGCTGACCGGCGATTTGCACCCCATCGACGGGGAAATCCACTTCGGCGCAGGCGTGCAGGTTGGCTATTACGACCAGGCGCAGGAGAACCTGCACGAGGAGAAAACCGTGCTTGACGAGGTGTATGACGCTTACCCGGGCATGTCGCTCACCGAGGTGCGCAACGCGCTCGGCGCTTTTCTGTTCCACGACGACGACGTGTTCAAGCCCATTTCCGCCCTGTCGGGCGGCGAGCGGGCAAAGGTGTCGCTTTTGAAGCTGATGCTGTCGGGCGCAAACCTGCTTTTGCTCGACGAGCCGACCAACCACCTGGACATCAGCTCGCGTGAAGCGCTCGAGGACGCGCTCCTGCACTACGAGGGGACGCTATTTATCGTGTCGCACGACCGTTATTTTATCAATAAAATCGCCGACCGGATTTTATATATGCAAAATCATGGATTGACGAATTATGCCGGTAATTACGATTACTTTTTGGAAAAATTCAAGGGCGTTGAAACGGAAAAGACGGCCGCCAAGCCGTCAAATAAAGAAACATACCAGGAGCAGAAGCGGCGCGAGGCCGAAAAGCGCAAAACGGCGAACCGCTTTAAGCGCGTCGAAGAACAGATCGAGCAGCTTGAAGAGGAGGTGCGCCAGCAGGAGGCGCTGCTTTTGTCGGACGAGTATGCGACCGACCACATCAAGGCATCCGAGCTTTTGGAGCAGGTACAAAAGCGGAAGGATGAACTCGAGCAGCTGTATGCCGAATGGGAAACGCTCGGGGAATTAGTGGAAGAATAAAAGGCAGGGCATATGCCCTGCCTTTTTATAATTCTAGTTCTTCTTGATTGTAGCACAACAGAAGCTCCCCTTCGACCGGGAACGTTGTTCCATCAACCGGCGATATGGTAATCACAAGATGCCGGTTCGGCATAATTTGGTCAAACTGCGTTCCTTCCCTGGAAGAAATATCTGCAAAAACCGACATTTTAACTTCTCTAACAATATCTCCGCTGCTTTTCTCTTTACATTCTATTTTAATCCTGTGATTCGGCGAGTCATTGAGCGCCCCATGCGTCCAAATCATGAACTGCGGATACGCAACCCCAAGAGGCACCACATCAAAGTCAAGGGTTATCTGGTCGGTATCTGCGTCAAATCTATAGCTGGCTGTCTTAACCCCGCCCGGAATGTAGCAGACTGGATTTTCTTCGATATATGCTTTTAAATTATTTATAATGGTTTCTGCTGTGCCATTTGTAACATACTCGTCCGCCTGCGCCGCAACTCCTTTGCCAATCCCATAATCCTGCGCATAAAACAGATGTCCGAGCGGATAGGGCCTTTCTTTTACAATCGTCTGTTCATCATCAATGACCCGTACCGCCATGGCAAGAGCCTCCCCTGCCGTAACCGGCTCCTCCGGCCGGAACAGCCCGTCCGGGTCACCTTTTACCAATCCATACAGACGGGCCTTTGCAATATCTGCATAATAGGTATTGTCCTGCCCTAAGTCCGAAAAAGCTAAATCCGCGGCTTCCCGGTCCACATCAGGCAGCAACACCGCCAGCGCAGACACAAACGCTCCCCTCGATATGACATCGCTTTCCTGCGCAATGGCAGGGCTAACCGGTAACAGTAAAGTAAATGCAAGCAAAATGCCAATAAGCCGTTTCATATGTCCCCCTCCTCATACATC
>DVOF01000206.1 GCA_018713805.1 Candidatus Aphodoplasma excrementigallinarum
TGAGATTACGCGTCAGGAAGCGGCTGTTATGCTTTATCGTACCGCTAATGTTCTTGGATATGATACTGCGTCCTATGCCACAGACCATAGCGGCGTAGCAAATTGGGCTATCGAAGGCGTGGATTTTGTAACAACAAAAGGTGTCATGAACGGCACAGGTGATGGATTTGATCCCGAGGGGAAATACACGAAGGAACAGGCAATTTTAACAATGGTACGTTTCATTGAGCGCGTAAATTGACTTGGCAGTATTGCACGAAGTCTTTGAATTGCGGTATTTTCTGGACGTAAGAACGGCCAAGTAAGTTTTTAAACAAAGAATAAGCATACCGCTTTATGAAGTGGTATGCTTTAAACTGTTAAATGAAGCGTGCCCTTGCTGCACGTATGCTATCCGATTATTCTCCCATAGTCCCGCTTTGCATAAAGCACGCTGGCAACCGTAACGCACTTCTGCGCTTCGTCCGCCCAATAAAACATCATATAATTTTTAACTACCAGTTTCCGGTACTCTTTTTCCAACGGACGAATAGGCGTATATACCGCACTCGCATATGGATAGTCGCCAAGCGTATCCGCAGCGGTGATAAACTGTTTGGCCAAGCGGGCTGCAGCCATAGGATTGCACAAGTCCTTACTGATATAGCGGACAATCTCGTGCATATCCTTTGCTGCAATCGGCAGAAATTCCACTTTATACATCCTCAGATTCCCCAATCGTATCGCGAAGCGACCGCAGCACATCTTTCGGAGAATAACGTACATCGTTTATCTGCGCTTCTTTTTCCGCTTCCTGCAGTTTGCAGTACACTTCGCTCTCAAACTGCAAATTTTCATAGGCTTCCATACTCAAGACAACCATATCGCCGTATCCGTTCTTCGTCAGAAATACCGGCTGCTGTGTTTCATGTACGGTTCTTGAAATTTCGGCAAAATTGTTTCTTAAATCAGATACCGGACGAATTGATTTCATCCGTGACACCTCCTACCAATATTTTAGCATAATTATGATAAATTATCGAGCCTGCAACCTGGAATTTTTGAAAACATAAGAAAAAAGCCCGCAAAAGCGGGCTTTTTGTGCGTGGTAGCTATCAACGTATGTACAAGCTGGGTTACTCACCCTCCTTATGCAATAGTTCATTCAGAGCGGCCAGCAATTTATGCTGCGTCTTAAATGTTTTCTTTTCAGCGTATTTCTTTAATCGTTCTTTGGCGGCGTCGGAGTGATGGTGCTCTAAAAAAGACATCATACTTTCCGGGTTATACTCCGCCAGCTTGTCCAAATCGACGCGCACCACGGGAATGCCCACAAACCCGGAAAGGATTATGGAAATATCTTCTTTGATAAGGCCGTTATTCCGCAGGCACTTTAAAATTCCAATGTTCTCCGAGTAATCTTTGATTGCCGTCATATCGAGGTCTAAATTTGCGTCATTTTCAAAAATATTTACCGTGGCGGTCATATAGGGCGCGCCGTCGCTGTCATAGAGAGAAATGGAAAGTGCCTGACTGAGATACATACCAAAGTGCAGCGTGAATTCTCTCCCTCGAAACTGGATGTTTTTCAAAATATCAGCCTCCTGTCTATAATTCCAATATAGATTTTCCAAAGATTTTCTGGAACAGCTCGACTACGCGGTTCGCGACTATGCTGGACGGCGGGTATCTCTCCGATGCTATACTCCATTGCAGCAGTTCTTCCTCGTCGATATGATACGGGGAATCCACGCGGAAACGGTTCCCGTCATAGTGCGGCGCTGAATACGAAAAAATTTCTTTCATCTCCTTCTGTGACTTGGCCGCACGGATGAAGTCCAGCTTTTTCATAAATACGGTCCGTATTATCGGGCTTTCGCAATAGAAATGCGCCATCAGATTGTCCGTATATTGCAGCAGGCGAAAAACGCCTTTAAGCCGCAGCTCTATTACTTTTTCGGGGGAATTTGCCTGTTCTATCTGCACCAGAGCATCGATTGCGTTTGAGAGCAGCTCGTCGGGCATTTTGGTAAGGCCGAGTTTTTGCCGAAGTGTTTTGCATAGCGTGTCGGTGATACTCTCTACAAAAAAGAAGAACGCGCTCACCTCTTTCATGCGTTTTTTTGCAGATGTTAATTTGAACAATTCTCGTGCGCTTCCCTTATTTGACGGCCGCGGCTCTGTGCCGCAGTAATCACAGATTACGGTTTGCATACTTGCTCCTGTCTATCGGCGGTACGCATAGGGGAAGGGATACCCCGTCCCCCGCCTACTGCCGTTTTTCACAAAATGAGATACTCACCCGCACGATCTGTCCGCTCACATCGCGCATGGCCGCGCCTTCGTACTTGCCCGGGCCGCAGCCTGAACGGCACGAAGCGCCGCAGAGTAGCGTGTCGGCTTCAAAAAGACGCATGCTGGCGCGCCAGCAGCAGTCGTACCGCTCGCCTTCCCATGACTCATGATTGTAAGTCCCCTCATCGATCAGAGCGGCAATGCCATCGGTTTCAATGATGAAACGCTGCTGCTCCTGCATGGGCCAATTTGCCATATGATGCGTTATGCAAAGCTTTGTCACACGGCCGTGGTCGGGATCAGCCCCCGTCCGCGATACGGATGCGTACCAGAGGCCCATTTTTACATTATCGACCGTGAAGCCCCGGCTGTCGCCTATGTCAAACTTGGGATCGGATACGCGCAGTTTACCGCTGCATGCCCAAAAGGGGTCTGGCAGCGCATAGGATGTTTCTTTCAATCAATACACCTCCTTTACGCTGTTTCATAATTTAGGCCATAGACTCCGCTACCGTAATTGATATACTGATCGCTGTGTTCGTAGACGACCGCCCGAATCCTGTCGCGGTAATGGCTGTTACGCACGGCTTTCGGGTGCCCGCTCAGTTTGTCTGCAATGTCGCAAAGCCTGGCTTTGCCGCCCATTGACTCCATTACCGCGCGCACAAGCTGGTGCCAGGTCAGGCTCCGGTCGTTGCGCTGCAGCAGGGACACGGACAAATGTACTGGTTTTGTTATCTGAATCAGCAGGCTGTCCTCCTTATGCATCAACAGCAGATATTCCGTCACGATCGGGATGATCGGTTTGGAGTTGTGATAGCTGCGGCTGTCCGAACTGCAATTAAACTGCGCCTTGACGAGAAAACTTTCAAATTTTCCGATTTTCAGCATATCGCTTTGAATCGAATGGAACATGCCGTTTTCTTTGATATCGCCGACGAGCACGGCCAGCCAACCGTCCTTACGCAGCGCCAGGTAGCAGGACTTGACCGCATAGTTGAGTTTATCGATGTAATCGCTATAGCTGTGACACCGCGACAGGTCGTCCGGGTGCGGCTTGCTGCCCCACACCGCGCCGGAATAGCGGATGATCGAACTATAGGGCGGATGCAGGAATACCAGATCGCCGGACCCGCGGAACTCGTCTTGTAAGATGTCCCAGCCGCCTGTGCCGCAGTTGGGATTTGGGTTTAAGTCATAAAGTTCTGCGCGGATACCAAGCGCGTTTGCTACGGCCTGCGCCGTACCGGAGCCGCTCATGGGGTCGATCAATGTAAAATCCCGGACGCTCTTGCGGTGATACCGCTTATGCTCCAGTACATAGCTTGCAACTGCATGGATCACACGCGGCGAACAGTTGCCGGCCCAATGATTGTCCCCGCCCATGCCGCGGGCGGGGAAGGCCATAAAGCTTGTAAGGCTGCGGCCCAGGCGCTGTGTCAGTTCCTGCGTGCCGAGCTGCTGAACGATGGCGCGCCAGCCGTCGCCGAACTCTTGCTGTAAAAGCCAGGCTGCGCGCTTTATTTGGGCTTGCATGGTACGCCTCCTTATGGGATAAATTTAAAGCTTACGCTCCACTCAAACGGCGTCCCCGCGCAAAAGCTGTGCGGAAGCGGATAGCCGGCCTTCTGAAACGCGGCGCCGAAGCAACCCTCTTTTATACAGGATATAGGTAAACTGCCCATCCCTGCCGCGAAACAGGTTCTTGACCGTGTATTCGCCTTTGGAGTGTCCGACTCTGACCTTGTCGCCAATCCGGTATTTGGCCTGACGCAGCGCGTCGAGCCGGTTTTCAAGCTGCTGTTTGTATGTCCGCACCAGCTTTGGCAGCAGCCAGTCGGGGCAGGACAACCCATTGCGGCGCACGGCAAACACGGCGTCGTGGCGGAGAATGAAATAAAAGTCGCTGTTCATGGCCCTGCGCGGGTTACGCCGCAGAATCAGGACGTCTCCCGGTACGAGCTGGTCGATATTGAACCGTTCGTGGCGCTGGATAATGTACTGTGTGCCGGTTTCGTTTTCAAGTTTAATCATACGTATCCTCCTTTTGAAAATAGCAATAAAAACAGCACAGCAAATAAAGCTGCTGTGCGTGTTAACAATAAAATTTAAGCTGTGTCATAGCCTGCCGTGCGTGTGCAGGGCCAGGTCGTCAATCCCTTTATAGGCTGGGTCCCAGCGGCTGCGCGTCATTGCAATGCCGTTTTCCTTCAGCAGCGTCCAAAGCGATACGAGGTTTTTTTGGACATATTCGTTTCTGTATTTGTCCATGTCAAACGCCTCAATCACCTTGACGCCGTATTCGCGGATGTACGGCAGGTATGGCAGCACGCCCTTGAATTGCGGCGTACCGCCGAGCGCGATAAACGTCTTTCCCGTCAGGGCATGGGCGACGTCCGCCTTCAATGCGCCTTCCGTAATCAGGATTTCCTTTGCGTGCGGGTCGCCGACAAAGTGCGCCGGCGCGCCTGTTCCCAAACCGTTGGGGAGGTCGCCGCTTGCGAGCCAATAATACTTCCGCTTGTTTCCCTTTGCATAGTCCTTTCGGATTTGCAGCGCCTGTATCCGGCCTTCCTGGTCCCGGACAGGGATAAGCGTACCCGGCCAGAAGGTCAAAAAGTGAATCGACCATTCGCCCGTATCCGTCTGGTAAAACCCCGGTACGCCCTGCAAGGCATGCCCTTGCGCAAGCAGGGCTTGTGCAAGCTGGGGAAAGCCGCTGTGCGGTGTGCTGCGGTACATGTTTTTTTCTATCGCCATGGCATCAAGCCCGCGCGCTATCAGGGATTTGCGGTTAAAATCGCTTAGGCTTAACAGGTTCAGCAAGGCGGTATAGGCCGCATGGCGCACCTCGATCTCCGCCATGGGGACGGCAGGGGCGGTGGCTTTCGCCGGCGCGTCTATCCGGCGCACAGCCTTGCGGGCCTGCGCCGTGCCGCTGCCGAGCGAGGACATGATTTGCCGGTATGCCTCCTTGCGGTCAACGCCGTAGTAGGCGCTGTACAAATCGAGCATCCCGCCGCCCTCGCCGCATCGGTTGCAGCGATATACCTGCTTATCGAGGTCAATGTGCAGCCGGCCCTTCGTATCGCCGCACAGGAAACAATCCGCGTCAATCGTGTGCTGCTGCGGATGGCGGCGCAAATGCGAAAGCCTTAACAGTCTGACGACGTATAGCATATCAAACTCGAATTGGCCGTTCATGTCCGCCCCCTTGCCTGTTTAGCTTGCCTGCGGTATCTGTTCCGTTTGTTTCCGGTTTAGCAGAACCTGCGCGCCTGCCCGGAGCATGGGCGGCACGCCATCCGTAGACGCATAAAAATATAGCTGTTCCGGGCATTGCCTGTCGATTTCGCCGAGCGTCATGCCTTTGCAGTAACCGCCCGTAGCCGTAATTGACGCCGCCTGCTGTGGCGTCATGGTCTGGACCAGCTGTTCTATCGGCGTATCTGCCGGTACGGCCGGTTCAAGGGAAACGGTACTCGGCGGCTGCGGCTGCTCTGGCTGCGGCGCTTCTGGTGCAGGGCCGTTCATCCAAAGCCCGCCGCGTACAATGCGCGGCCGACCGCAGCCGTTTCCGCGCTTTCCACATACTTCAGCCCGAACTCGTTGTCCGGCGCGAAGTCGGCAAACCGGCCCGCGCTTCCGTTGGAAACGAAGTTTGTCGCCGTTGTTGATATCGTCCATGTTTTTGAGTTGCATTACCTTGTCGCCCACGCGGTAAACCTGGCCGCCGTGCTTTAGTTCCGCCTTTTGAGGGCGCTTTGGATTGACCAGTTCGCGCAGCAGCGCGTTCATGGATTTCGCGCTGATACATCCGCGTTCCCGCATAGGCGTCAGGATTTTCACGTCGTCAACCGAGGAGAGGGCGGCTTGCTGCAGATACTGTTCTTTCATGATGTTTGCCGCCTCCTCGTCGGACGAAGCCGGTAAAAATACAAAGTCCGGCATTCCATAGTCGAGCCGCGTTTCGCCTGCAATGATGCGCTGCGCATTTTGCGCGATCCGGCTGCCGCCAGCCTGTCGGAACACGGTGTCCAGGCATGTCGCAGGCACAGCGCCGGAAGCGATGATTTCGCGCAGGACAAGGCCGGGCCCGGCCGAGGGAAGCTGGTGCGCGTCGCCAATCAGCAGCACATGCGCGCGATTCCCAAGCTGGCGGAACAGCTTATCGCACAGCAGCATATCGACCATGGAGAATTCGTCTACTGCAATAAAGTCTTTGTCTAAAACGCCCAGTTCCGGACTTTCGTAGTCGTCGCTCAGCAGGCCGAGCGCGCTGTGCAGCGTCCGCGCGCCTGCAAAGCCCGTGCTCTCGGACATGCGGCGTGCAGCGCGGCCAGTCGGGGCGGCGAGCAGAAAAGAGGCGCCTTCCTTGAGCCTGCGAAATACGTCCAGGATGACGCGCAGCACGGTCGTCTTGCCTGTGCCGGGCCCGCCTGTGATAATGGACAGCCGGTTTTGCATACACATCATGACCGCCGCCTGCTGGCTCTGCGAGAGCGCAATGCCAAGCTCGCGTTGGGACGCTGTAAGCGCGTCTGCAATCGCCGCTTGTGAAAAGCCGGAGGCAGCGCCTGCCAAATTCGCAATACGCTGCGCGCTGTTTTGCTCTGCGTCAAAGTAGACAGGCAGGTAAATGTTATGCGCGGGTCGTGCTGTTACAGCCTCTTCACGGTCCAGCATATCGCACAGGACACGGCGGATCAGTTGGGCCGAAACGGTATTGGGAGTAAGGTTTTTATTCAGCAGCAGATGCGCCTGCCGGTATACGTCGGCATAACCAAGATACAGATGTCCCTGCGCGGCCGCTTCTGTGAGCACGAACCGGATACCGCCCTTGATCCGAAGCGTATCGGTCGGGTTGTAGGTGGTTTTGCGCGCGATTTCGTCAACGGTCAAAAACCCAAAGCCCTTGATTTCCAGCAGCCGGAACGGCTGCGTTTTCAGAATTGCCATGGCCTGATTGCCGAACCTGTCCTGTATCTGGCCCGCCTTATGTACGCTGACGCCATACGGCGACAGCAATGCCACAATGTCGCGCAGCGTGCGGCTTTTCTGGTAGTCCTTCAAAATTTCTTCCAGCCTGTAGGGTGTGATACCGCCGATTTGCAGAAGCTGCTCTGGCGTGTTTTCCAGCACTTGCAGCGTGTCCTTGCCGAACCGGTCCACGATTTTTTTGGCCATTTTGGGGCCGATACCGCGAAGCAGGCCCGAGCCGAGATAGGCGGCAATGCCGGCCTCGGTCTGGGGCATAATTTCGAAGTAGGTCTGAACGCGGTACTGCATGCCGTACTTTGACGTTTCCCAGCCGCCGGTCAGTTCGGCCTCCGTCGTAGGATTGGCGGACAGGTTATACCCGACCGCGACGAAGGTATTTTTTCCTGGCTTCTGCGCCGCCGGGGGTATCTGTTGGCGCGTCTTGTATTCGTGGATACAGAAGCCGTTATCGCCCTGGTAAATCGTTCGTACGTAGCGGCTTAGCATAGATGTGTCACCTCTTTACCTGTGTAATCATGCGGCGGTTTTCCCTTGCTGCGCACCCTTTGCCTTTGGCTTAGTTTTCAGCTTGACGTCGAACCTGCGGTATGCGGAGTCTGTGACATATTTCTTGTATATGCTCGGATAGTGAAGCTGAAGCTTTTCTATATTATCCGCCGTCACCGTTTTGCGGCTGTACGGATTCCACGTCGCCACCAGCTCCTGCTTGCCGTCGCCCATGTCATAAACCGCCTTGCAGCTATCGCCCATGCGGTCCATGATGGGGACGTAGCAATGCTTGATCCGCTCGTCGAGCGTCTTGACCTGCTTTTCTAACTCGGATTTTTGCTTTTTCAGTTCCAATGCCTCTAAAAGCATCTGCGCTTCGGGCTGGGTCAATTTAATAGCGTCTGCATCTGCGTTGCCGCGGTACCGCCGCCGCAGGCTCGCCAGAGCCAGGTCGGTTTTACCGCCGAATGGCGGGGCGGTCTTTTTTTGCACATAGTTTTGCCAGAAATCCAGTTCTTCGAGGATGAGCTGCTGCTCCAGTTCGTAGTCGCGTTCCATATACCGCCGCAGGAAATCATTTTCAGAGTTCCCGTACAGGCAGGCAAAATACAGCTTGTCAAGATTGAGCACAGACATGTAGTGCGCGCCCTGCAGCGTGTAGTGGTACGGCTGCGAGTCATTCTCCCATTCGCCTAAGTTGTAGCGTTCGGTGTGCTTGCACTCTAAAATCCCGTATGTCCCATCGTCAAACTGGATGAGATAGTCGATGTCGGCTATCATAAACGGATAGATCGGGTGCTGGTACATGGCGTGCGTATCGACGATATGAAACCCTGTCTTTTTCTCAAAAATCCTTGCAATCAGCGGTTCGAGAAGTTTACCGATTTCTTTTTGGACCCAGTTTTCATCGTCTGTGTCCGGCGCAAGGCCGAGCTTGTCTAAATACAGGTCGGCCTTTGTTTTCCACGGGCTTTCCTCCATGACGATTGCCGCGTCGCTGCCGCCGATGCCCTGCCGCCTTGCCTCCAGCCATTCTTCGCGTGTGAGCTTGGTCGTGTCCTGAATCAGGATGATGGGGCTGTAGTCGAGTTTTGGCATAAGTATGCTCC
>DVOF01000207.1 GCA_018713805.1 Candidatus Aphodoplasma excrementigallinarum
GTAAGCGCGGGCGACGTGTGGTACGGGCGCGCGTACGTGGTATACCGCGAAGGCGGCGAGCTGAAGGTGCTGTACAGTGAAGTCGTAGGGAACGAGTAAGAAGGATAAGAATAAGGATAAGGAAACCCCCGGAGGCATGCCTCGGGTTGTAAACAATCAATAAACCTGATTGAACTGATACGTTACATTTTGGTTTGTATCAATATTGACCGTTATATAGCGCAGCTTGAAGCTGATGCTTGGGAAGCTCGAAGCCGTGATATCGTCTGAAAAGCCCGGCGTTGAAATATAACGGACACCGTTATCCGGTGTAGAGGTAGTCGCCCAGTTGTTGTAGAAGGTATACACTGTATGTCCGCGTTCTGCCGCGTCAGACAGCACATCCTTCAAGAGCTGGGTCTCCTTTGCGCTGGTAAACCTTAAATTGGTCTGCATGAAAACGAATACGTTTTGCGTCTGCAAATTATTGACCTCATTGATAAACCAGTTCCATTCCCGCGCACTCATGAAGTCGTCTTCAGTATCGAGAATAATGAACGTGTTATCCTGTTCCACAAAGCTGTTGAACGGGTAGCATGTCCTCGTCGGGATGGTCGACAGAGAGGCGAGGTTCGCGGTTGGATCGGTCGATAAAATGAAGGCCATGTCCGCACGGCTGTTCATCAGGCCGAGCGCCTTTTTCATAATCAGGTTATTAAAGAGCGTATCCGATTCGCGTACGCTCCCAAACACGGCAAAGCGCAGCAGGCTGTCGCCTGTGGCAGCCGTATTGCTCGTATCGGTTCCGAGCTGATCATCCGGAAGGGGGATATCTGCATGTATGCCGTCCACATGCACAGTTGCATAAATGACAGCGTCGCCGAACTTGACGCTCATCAGGGCCGAGCCGCTCCGGTCGCCGACAATGGCTGTGCCATTGACATGCGCGATATCATCGGAGAAGGTCACCTCCATATCTGCCATCGGCACATGGGCAACATAGCCCGCTTCATCCCGGACAAAGAGCCAGAAGTCCTTTGCGCTGCCGGTTGTAACCTCAATTGTATTTACTTCGTGCGTAATTTCATACGGCTGGTCGAGTACGCGGATTGTTACGTCCGTAACAGCGCCGTTCGGTGCCCAGGCCGTCACCGTCGCAATCCCGGCGCTTTTTGGGTAGAATACATTGTTTTCCACATATCCGTCCACGCCGGAAACGGTATAGGACAGGGTACTTGTATCGACGTCAACCGGGAAATAGTATTCGTCAAAGCCTTTTACAAAAAGATTGATGCGGCTATCCTTGAAAACATTTTCCCCGTCGGGCGTAATCTTCATATGATACAGCCCGCCTGCGCTTTTTACCGACGAGTTTATTGCCAGAGCCGCCGCAACCTTGCGCTGCGAGCCATCTGACGGCGTGTTGATCAGCTCCTGTGTACCGCCGTTTTGCAGGTTCTTTGTGATAATCGTCGATGAACCGCCGCCGTCCAGATTTACAGCGTTGTACGCGCCGATATAGCTCATGAACCAGCCAAGCTCCGTCATAGTCATCCCGTTGGAGCTGCTGTTTCGGCCGTCCACAACGGCAAGATATACCTTTTTCCGGCTGTAGTCTATCCCGAACGCCGTCCGCGGATTGAGCCCGGCAATCGTATGCGAAAAGCTGTCCGGCACACTCCCATCCGATAGGATTTTCGCCCCTGCGCCGGCGGCAAGCTTTAAGGAATTAAAGTCAATGCTCGACTCCGTTTCGATTGTCACTACATCGCCAACGTGGAAATTATCAAGTAAGAACGAGTCCCAGTCCGAGAGCCCAGCCAGGATATACATATCGTCGGTCATCTGCACCGGCGCGCTGTTGAAGCGGATTTCCTCCACCATGCCGTTGCGGACAACCATTTCATACTGGGTAGATGTCGAACCCATGGAATAACTGTCGAAGTTTTTGTCGTACATCATGATCTGCGACAGGTCGCTTGCCTTATTTTTTCCGGCAATCTGCTTGCGCGCGCCGTTCGGCGCAGTGACAAAAATCTTATAATCAATGATATCCGTAAAGACTTCGCCACCCAAATCCTGCATAATTGTATACATATTCGAGCCGGAAGCCGGGGAGGAGATCATCGTATTGTTAAAATAAACAGCACCGAGCGGTGAACCGCGCCCGGCCCGCGAGTCCCAGTTGAAAAAGTCGGAATTGATTGCAACCGTCGTATCGTAACTCTGTGCGATATTGCCGATCGTGTTTAAGTAGTTGATGCCGCCCGGGTCGCCGAGCACTTGCAGCTCGAGGTGCGGCTGGCTCAGGTCTGCCGTTGCGACGTACGCCCGGTTCCATGTCCGGTCAGACATAAAAATATCATAGGTGGTAAATTCCACCCCTTTTGTCAGCATACGGCTGTCGCTGTATACATAGGAGATATTGGCCGCCGAACCGGTCAGGCCGGGCAGTAGAAACAGCAGCAGAGCCGAGCAAACGAAAAGTGTGTGGAGCAGCAGTTTTTTCATTGGGGTTCACCTCGCCATTGGATTCCTTACGCCTCTTCAGTCTCGCTGGCAGTCAGCAGGCCGATCAGCGTATCGTAAATTTTTGCCGAATTTTTCCGGAATGCTTTGCACATTTTATTTGCCAGCTCCTCATCCTTGGCGTAAACCGTCATGGAGAGCAGGCTGGCCTTGCCGTCCTTCAGCTCCATATGCGCCGCAAACTCGTCAAAGCTGACCGGTACACTGTGCGCAATGAGCGCATTTTGCTTTTCCTGCTCCGCAAACAGTTCGGCAATACATTCGTCTATGTATTCCTGTACTTCAAGCGGGACTTGCGCGGAAAAGTCCTGTGCGGCGGCTGCGCCCGTTTCTGTCAGGGCATAGAGCGTTTTGTTTTCCATGCTTTGAAACTGGTAGATTTCTTTAGCCTCTGTCAGGAAAGACAGCGCGTCATGGATATCAAAAAAGTCGATCTTCGCACTGCCGAGCAGAATATGGGAAATCTCATAGGCGGTAAGCGCACGCTGCGCCTTGTGGAGCGTATATAGGACAGTAACCCGGATTTCAAACGGATCAGTAATTTTATAATAATGTTTCATAAAAATTTACAGCCTCTCTATTTTTCTGACATAAAATT
>DVOF01000208.1 GCA_018713805.1 Candidatus Aphodoplasma excrementigallinarum
GGATTGTTCATAAAGAATTTACAAAAAGCTATAGCCAAGCGTTTTGTTTGGTGGTATAATATGTCTGTTGCCGTGTGTGAAAATTTGTTCGGAAAGGAACAGAGCAGGGGATTCCTGCCCGGCGCGGCGTATAGGATGCGCCAAATCAGGCAAACTGAACTTAGAGGTGAAACTATGAAAGTTTTTGAGAAAATATTTGGCTCCTACTCGGACCGGGAGATCAAGCGCGTTGTGCCGATCGCCAAAAAGGTCCTGACGTATGAGGACGAATACGCAAATTTGTCGGACGCGGAGCTGCGCGCCAAGACGGACGAGTTTAAGCAGCGGCTCGCGGCCGGGGAAACGACGGACGACATCCTGCCGGAGGCATTTGCCACAGTGCGTGAGGCGGCGTGGCGCGTGCTGGGGATGAAGCACTTTTACGTGCAGGTGCTCGGCGGCGTCATCCTGCACCAGGGGCGCATCGCGGAGATGAAGACCGGCGAAGGCAAAACGCTTGTATCGACGCTTCCGGCGTATTTGAACGCGCTGACGGGCAAGGGGGTACATATCGTTACTGTCAACGATTACCTCGCAAAGCGCGACAGCGAATGGATGGGGAAGGTGTTCCGCTTTTTGGGGCTGAGCGTCGGGCTGATCATTCACGATCTAGAGCCTGAGGAGCGCAAGGCCGCGTATGCAGCGGACATTACCTATGCGACGAACAATGAGCTCGGGTTCGACTACCTGCGCGACAACATGGTCATCCAGAAGGACCAGATGGTGCAGCGCGGGCAGAATTATGCCATCATCGACGAGGTGGACTCGATTTTGATTGACGAGGCGCGTACGCCGCTCATCATTTCCGGTATGAGCGGGAAATCGACCCAGCTTTATACGCTGGCGGACGCGTTTGCGCAGCGGCTGACCGCAAAATATGTCAAGCAGACCGACGACAAGGAGCTCGACGAGGACGTTGACGCGGACTACATTGTGGATGAAAAGGCGAAAACGGCGACGCTGACGCCGAAGGGCATCAAAAAGGCGGAGGAGTTTTTCCAGCTTGAGAATTTGTCCGACCCGAACAATATGCTCATCAACCACCACATCAACCAGGCGATCAAGGCGCACGGCGTGATGAAGCGCGACCGTGAATATGTCGTAAAAGACGGCGAGGTCATCATCGTCGACGAATTCACGGGCCGTATGATGTTTGGCCGCCGTTACTCGGATGGGCTGCACCAGGCAATCGAGGCAAAAGAGCACGTGAAGGTGGAGCGCGAGAGCAAGACGCTCGCGACGATTACGTTCCAGAATTTCTTCCGCCTGTATACCAAGCTTGCCGGCATGACCGGTACGGCGCAGACGGAGGAGCAGGAGTTCCAGCAGATCTACAAGCTCGACGTGGTTGCCGTGCCGACGAATAAGCCCATGATCCGCATAGACTACGACGACGCGGTCTATAAAAACGAAGCGGGTAAATACAACGCCATTGTCAACCAGGTGATCGAGTGCCACGAAAAGGGGCAGCCGGTGCTTGTCGGCACGGTGTCGATCGAAAAGTCGGAGATTATCAGCGCGCTTCTGAAGCGGAAGGGCATCAAGCATGAGGTGTTAAACGCCAAGTTCCACGAGAAGGAAGCCGAGATTATTGCGCAGGCGGGCAAAAAGGGCGCGGTTACGATTGCGACCAACATGGCCGGCCGTGGTACGGATATTATGCTGGGCGGCAACGCGGAGCACATGGCGACGCACGAGATGCGGAGGATGGGCTTCTCCGAGGAGATGATTACGGAGTCGACCGGCTATTCCGACACGACGGACGAAGAAATTTTGAACGCAAGAAAGACGTTCCAGGAATTGAACGAAAAATATAAAAACGAAATCCGTCCCGAGGCGGAAGAAGTCGTCAAGGCGGGCGGCCTGTTCGTCATTGGCACCGAGCGGCACGAGTCGCGCCGCGTTGATAATCAGCTGCGCGGGCGCAGCGGCCGTCAGGGCGACCCGGGTGCGTCGAAGTTTTTCCTCTCGCTGGAGGACGACCTGATGCGGTTGTTTGGCTCCGAGCGCATCGGCGCGATGATTGAGCGCGTCGGCATTGAGGACGACCAGCCGATCGAGGCGAAGATGCTCTCCGGCGCGATTGAGAACGCGCAGAAGAAGGTGGAAGGACGCAACTTTGACATCCGCAAGCACGTCCTGCAATACGACGAAGTCATGAACGAGCAGCGCAAGATGATTTACTCGCAGCGGCAGAAGGTGCTTGACGGAGAAGATTTGCACAGCTCCATCCTGCATATGATTGACGAAGCGATTGACTATGCCATCAGCAACTACGCGAGCACACCGCACCCTGACGACTGGGATTTGGAGGGGCTGTCGGCCTATGCGAGCCAGACGTTCTTTGCGCCGCCGGACAGCTTTAACATGACGTATGATGAACTCAACAGCGTTACGCAGGCGGATATCCGGGAGAAGCTGGAGTCGTTTGCGCAGGCGCGCATGAAGCACCAGCAGGAGGTGTTCGGCGAGAACATGCCCGAGCTGGAGCGCGTTATCCTTTTGCGCGTGGTGGATACAAAGTGGATGGATCACATCGACGACATGGACCAGCTCAAAAACGGGATCGGCCTGAATGCGTATGCGCAGCGCGACCCGGTTGTGGAATACCGGATCGTCGGCTCGGATATGTATGACGAAATGCTGGCCAACATCTCGCTCGACACGGCGAAGTATGTGCTTGGCGCGGTGCCCGCTTCAGACACGCTCGAGCGTAAGCAGGTGGCGAACCCCACGGCGGCGAGCCACGGCGGGGACGACACAGTCAAGAAGCAGCCCGTCAAGAAGAAGCAGAAGGTCGGCCGCAACGACCCGTGCCCCTGTGGCAGCGGGAAAAAGTATAAAAAGTGCTGCGGCATGAACGCAGAGGATTAAAAAATAACCCCGCAAAACGCGGATAAAAAAACAGCGGCATATTGCCGCTGTTTTTTATTTTAAACCTATTATCCGTTATGCACCTTGAAAGGTGAAGTCATACGGCTCGCTGATCGGTTCTTTTTTCAGAATGCTGAAAATAAAGAACGGAACCGTTACGCCAATGATGGATACCAGCGTGTAGACCAGAACCGTATTTTTCGGCAGATAGGGCGAATAAATGCGGTACAGAACACATAGTTCCAACACAAGTATTGCAATCGGCCCAACCCAAGAAAGCAGAACCGTAATTATGGCGAACGGAATCGCCAGCAGTGGGAACGGAATGGTGGCAAAAAGACTAAGCACGAGCGTTGCCGCCCATACGGCAAGCGGGGCCAAAAGCAGGACAAGCCCAGTCTTTTCAATCCGGATTTTCCCAAACAGGTTCATCGGGCCTGCAATCTGTCCTAACAGGTATTGGCTTGCATATGGAATCCACGCGAGCCACGCATGGTCGATAAATTCCTTTTTTGCAAGCCTGTATAGCATAAGCGAATAAAATACGTAAAATGCAATACCGACCAAAACGGCGAGCAGGATAAAGATTGCCGAAATCACGACAACTACCCCGGCCAGAGCAGCAAGTGAATTCATATCATTATTCCCCCATATTCATAGAATTATTGTTATAGCCGTCCATGCTGTACGGGTTTGGCGCGGTCAGCGCAGGCGGCTTTGCCAGCTTCGACATTTTGTACATCAAAATTGCGTCCGCCAGCGGAACAAAGAGCGCCATCAGGGTATAGAACACGCTGTGCGCAGTATCCTTAAACTTCGTGCAGAGCTTGTAGTACGCCATGCCGTAAATGACATAGTAGACGACGGATGCGGCAATCGTAACCACCAAGAATGTTGCAAACATCAGCATGCCGACCAACGCCATCATCCCCAGTGCCGCAGAAGAACTAGACATAGTGGCGCCGACCCCCGCGACAATCAGCACAAAGAGAAAGCCAAAGTAGAAACATACCGCAACTGCGCCGCCAATCAGCGGGACAAGCAAAAGCCAGAGCGCGGTGTTTTTCAGCGTGCGGCTGCCAAGCTGGATATCGCCGGTCACCTTGCCGAGCAGGAACAAATCCGCGAGCGGGATCCACGCAAGCCACGCGTTATGTACGCCGCTGTATTTCGCGATCCGGTACAGGCCGAGCGAGCGGACCACATAATTGACAATGATATACGCAAGCAGAATCAAATAGAAAATACCGAGAAATGTGAGCAGAAAGCCGGCTACCGTGCTTTCCAGGCCGCTTGACATGCTTGAACC
>DVOF01000209.1 GCA_018713805.1 Candidatus Aphodoplasma excrementigallinarum
CATCAACCACATTGCCCGACACAAGTCGTGGTAATTTTTTTATATTTAAAGTCAAGCGTAATTACACAAAAAAAGCGGCTGCATATGCAGCCGCTTTTCTGTACTACGAAATTATTTAACCTCAACCTTAGCGCCAACTTCTTCAAGCTTCGCCTTGATTGCATCTGCGTCTTCCTTCGAAGCGCCTTCCTTAACCGGCTTCGGAGCTCCGTCAACAAGCTCCTTCGCTTCCTTCAGGCCAAGACCCGTGATCTCACGAACAACCTTGATAACCTTAACCTTCTCAGCGCCAGCCTCAGCGAGGATAACGTCAAACTCGGTCTTCTCAGCAGCAACCGCGCCAGCGTCTCCGCCAGCTGCGCCAGCTACAGCAGCAACTGCTACCGGAGCAGCCGCGCTTACGCCGAATTCCTCTTCCATAGCCTTAACCAGTTCCGAAACCTCTAATACAGTCAGCTCTTTGATTGCGTCCAATACGCTTGTTACTTTCTCACTCATTTTTTATACCTCCATCATTCATAATAAATTTTCATGTATTTTGTATTATTCGCCTGCTGCGGCCTTCTTCTCCGCATAAGCGTTAAGCGCAATAGCCATAGCACGGATATTCCCCTGCAGGATATTGACAACGCCGGAAACCGGCGCATTCAGGCTGCCCATCAGCTTTGCAATGAGCTCGTCCTTCGACGGCAGCTTCGACAGTTCTTCAACCGCTTTTACATCGATTACCTTACCGTCAACAAAGCCGGCCTTGATGCTGACAACGTCGTTGTCCTTTGCAAACTTGGCAAGCACCTTTGCCGGAGCAACCGCGTCCGTAGACGAAACTGCAAGCGCAGTCGGCCCATGCAGCACCGGGTCAAGCTCCTCAAGGCCTGCCTCTTTGGATGCAAACCGCGTCAGCGTGTTCTTTACAACATGGTAATCAACGCCCGCTGCACGAAGGTCGTTACGCAGCTTTGTATCCTCTTCCACGGTCAGCCCGCGGTAGTCAAACAGCACGCCCGCCTGTGCGTTCTTAAGCGTTTCTGTCAGCTCAGCGACAATCTGCTTTTTTTCATTTAAAACCTTTTCACTTGGCATCGTAGATTCACCTCCTGTACTGGCTTACATTCTGCCCTACTCCGTTTCCCTAAACCAGGAAACAAAACAGGCTCTCCCGCAGAACGCAGGAGAGCCCAAGCATACGCAATGTCAACGATACACATAACTGTGCCATATCGTCAAAAGCCCACCTCGGCAGGAAAGCAATCCGCTTATTATGGCGCAAATGCGCCACCTGCTGTCTACGGAAGATATATAATTTTTAACAAACAATATATTACCACAACTTAATCAGCATGTCAAGCATAAAATTACGCTTCCGCCCTCGCAGGATTGATCTTGATGCCAGGACCCATCGTCGATGCGATGGCAACGCTTCTCAAATACTGTCCCTTCGCAGCCGCAGGCTTTGCCTTAATAACAGCGCCCATCAGCGTGCGGTAATTCTCCATCAGCTTTTCAACACCGAAGGATGCCTTCCCAATCGGGCAGTGGATAATATTTGTTTTGTCCAGCCTGTACTCGATTTTACCAGATTTGATCTCGTTGATCGCCTTGGTAACATCCGGCGTAACCGTGCCCGCCTTCGGGCTCGGCATGAGGCCCTTCGGGCCAAGTACCTTACCAAGCCGGCCGACAACGCCCATCATATCCGGCGTTGCAACAACGACGTCATAGTCGAACCAGCCGTCGTTCTGAATCCTCGGAATCAGCTCCTCGCCGCCTACAAAGTCAGCGCCAGCCGCCTCCGCTTCTGCGATTTTGTCGCCTTTTGCAAATACGAGCACGCGCGCTACCTTACCTGTGCCGTTCGGCAGAACGACCGCGCCGCGCACCTGCTGGTCTGCATGTCTGGAGTCAACGCCAAGCTTGATATGAACCTCGACGGTCTCGTCAAACTTCGCCTTCGCAGTCTTTACCGCAAAGTCCATCGCTTCCGCCGGGTCATACAGTTTAGACTTGTCAAACAGCTTTACGCTGTCCTGATATTTTTTCCCTCGAAACATGATTTCCTTTCCTCCTTCTGTGGTCTAACAAAGCGGAACCTCCCCGCTTCTCCCACGAAATCACTCGGCTCAATCGCCAAGTCAGTCTCCCACTACGATCCCCATGCTTCTTGCCGTGCCGGCAATCATGCTCATCGCAGCTTCCACGCTTGCAGCGTTTAAGTCGGGCATTTTCTGCTCTGCAATCTGCCGCAGCGCATCCTGCGAAATCGTAGCAACCTTTGTCTTGTTCGGTACGCCGGAGCCGCTTTCGATCTTGCACGCCTTCTTGAGAAGGACAGCAGCCGGCGGAGTTTTTGTAACGAAAGAGAAGGAACGGTCTGCATATACGGTGATAACAACCGGAATGATCAAACCGGCGTCCTTAGCCGTCTTTTCATTAAACTCCTTACAAAACTGCATGATGTTCACACCATGCTGACCCAACGCAGGGCCAACCGGCGGAGCAGGCGTTGCCTTTCCTGCCGCAATCTGTAACTTGATAAAACCTGCAACTTTCTGAGCCATGTGACTTGCACCTCCTATTCAAACAAATGTGGTAATGGCGGACATACGTCCTCCCACGCAGGACATTCCCTGTCCCGCACAGCGCAAAACCTCTGCGCTCTATACTAACAAACGGCAAGCCGTCTATTAATCGAGTGTTTCAACCTGATAAAAATCGAGTTCTACCGGCGTATCCTGCCCAAACATGGACACACAAATGCGAACCTTCTGCTTTTCTTCATTGATTTCCTCAACAACGCCGATAAAACCGTCGAGCGGGCCGGACGCGACCTTCACGCTGTCGCCGACAGCAAAATTGACCTCCGTCACGTGCTTTTCGATCCCCAGCTCATACACCTCTTCCTCCGTGAGAGGGACCGGCTTCGAGCCCGGGCCGACAAAGCTTGTCACGCCGCGCGTGTTCCGCACGATAAACCACGTCATGTCGTTCATGACCATCTTCACGATCACATATCCCGGCAGCACCTTGCGGGAAACCGCCTTGCGCTCCTGCGTGCCGTCCTCCTTTTCCTTTACCTCGACGACTTCCTCCATCGGGATACGGATCTCCTGGATCATGTCCTGCATACCACGGTTTTCTACCGTTTTTTCGATGTTCGTCTTAACTTTATTTTCATAGCCCGAATAGGTATGTATCACATACCATTTCGCTGTATCAGCCATACCTCACTGCTCCTTTGCGGGCGATTGCGGCAGCGTCCGCCGCAGCAGACGCCATAACTATTACTGGAATTTCAAAATCTCGGAAAATGCTCTGCCGAAATCGCCAATGATCGCGCCGCGTACAATGCCGCCGAAAATCGTGTCGACGATTGCCAGGCAGATACCAACCATTATGATAACGGCGATTACGATCACAGTGTTATTCACCGTCTGCGACCAGGTCGGCCATACAACCTTCTTCATCTCGCTCTTCACTTCGCGGAAGAACTTTGCGATCCTCGAAAAGAACCCTGCCTTTTTTGCAGTTTCGCTCATACTAAATCTCCTCCTAAATCAGTCAGGCCACCGCGTAACTATTTTGTTTCCTTATGGAGCGTGTGCTTTCTGCAAAACTTGCAATACTTGTTGAGCTCAAGCCTGTCCGGCGTATTCTTCTTGTCCTTCATCGTATTGTAGTTTCTCTGCTTGCACTCACTGCATGCCAATGTGATTTTCGTCCTCATCTCTACACCTCCATTTATGATACGCGCCGTGCCGCCGCACAGCCATATAAACTTACCGCTTCCCGCTTAAACAGTCCCCTATCCGGCAGGACAGGCGGCATAAAATGCAGCAAACAAATTACGCACAAAAAAAAAGACTTCTACGAAAGCATTACTACTATACCATATTCCCATAGACAAGTCAAGAGGGAAACAGGAAATATTTTTTATCCGTCCGCGTTTTTGACATACTGCTCACAGCCCGGCAGCTTTTTCGTCAAAATACGACATCCCGCCCTTGCCTTTTTTCCTCCGAACAGATATAATAATTGTAACCGAACCGACGGGTTTTATTCTAAAAATGACGGAGGATGACGGCAACATGGCACAGAACACGACAAAGGAAAACTCCCATTCCGGCCACCGTGTCCGGCTGAAGCAGCGGTTCCTGTCCGAAGGGCTGGACGCTTTCAACGAACACCAGATTCTTGAGCTGCTGCTGTTTTACACGATACCGCTCAAGGATACAAACGAAATCGCGCACGACCTGATCAAAACCTTTGGCTCGCTCTCGCGCGTATTCGACGCGCACCCGAAGGAGCTGCAGAAGGTGCATGGTATCAGCGAGCACAGCAGCACGCTCATCTCCATGATCCCGCAGCTTTCCCGTGCGTACCTCAAGGACCTGACCCGGGAACGTCCGGTCCTGAGCAGTACCCAGGCTGCGGGAGAATATATCAAAAACTTTTTCATGGGCCGAATCTATGAGGTGTTTTATATCTTCTGTATGGACAAGTCCTGCCGCGTCATCCACGAGGAAAAAATCTGCGAGGGCACGCTCGACGAAACGCCATGCTACCCGCGCCTCGTGCTGGAGGCCGCATTCCGCCACAATGCACAGCGCGTCATTTTTGCCCACAACCATCCTTCGGATATCCTGAAGCCCTCTCCCGGCGACATTGAATCGACGCATAAGCTTGTCCAAATCTTTGAAAGCGTCGATATCGAGGTCGTCGACCATATCATCGCCGGCAAGTCCGGCTACATCAGCATGGCGGAATTGAGCTGCCTGCGGTAGATTATTTATTATATGAAAGAAAAAAGACGGCGGCCGCCGTCTTTTTTTACTGGATTTCGTACGTCCCCTTGATCATAAAGATCGCCTCGCTCGTGACGTTGATACCGCGCCCGTCCGCAAGCGGCACAATGAGCAAATGGTTCGCCGGAACCGCCGTCCCGTCTGCCAAATCCGTCCCGCCGGTCGTATCCGCAATGCCGCCGCGCATCGACCCGATTACCGTACCGCTGCCCATGCGCAGGATTAGCTCTGTCCCTTCACCGGCCATGACCCTCTGTCCGGCGCTGACATTGACGACCTCAAACGTCGCGCTCTGCCCCTGCGGGTTCGACGGCGTAAGCCCGCCCACAACGCTGTCTATGTAGGAGTAGATTCTCGGCAGTAAAACATTGTCGATATAGCTTTTGCTGATCAGCGGGTCGCCGTCGCTGCCCGGGTCGGCTGCAAACGCGAATCCAACTCCGCAAACCGCTACAATTCCCGCGGCGCACAACGCCGCAATCCTCTTTTTCATCTTTTGCACCCCTGTTTCTGTTATCTTTTTCCTCGATATCTATATTTTAGTAAAAATTAAACGTCCACTAACCCAAAGCTTATGGATATGGCTTTATTTACCTGCGCCATAAGCGTTTTGTCCAGACGTCCAATTTTTTCCCGAAGCCTTCTTTTATCGATCGTCCGTATCTGCTCGAGCAAAATCACAGAATCCTTGCTTAATCCATACTCTGCCGCGCCGATCTCAATATGCGTCGGCATCTTTGCCTTGTTGATCTGCGATGTGATTGCAGCCGCAATGACCGTCGGGCTGTACTTGTTCCCGACATCATTTTGCACAATCAAAACAGGACGGACGCCGCCCTGCTCCGAACCGATGACAGGGCTTAAATCAGCATAGAAAATGTCGCCTCTTTTAACAATCACTCAGTTTCACACTCCGATAATTTTTCCTCATAATACATCTGCGTATCATTATCCGCCTCAAAATACAGCTCTGCGAGTGATAAATTGATGTCCCCCATCTCAATGTATCCGTTTTTCAGCTTTTCCCGTAGCTTTTTGCGCTGCTGCTCCTTTAAGCATTCCCCAAGCGCGCGCCTGATAAACTCGCTCCTGCTGATCCCCTCTGCAGACGAAGCCTCGTCTACCCCTTCGACCAGCTCCAAAGGAAGCGCAATCAAAATTTTCTTGTATTCCGGCACCGTGACCCGACCCCCATTCATGCGTGATGACCTCAATATCCAAAGCAGCGAAGGGTTTGTTCGCTGTTCCGTTTGGTAGAAATGCCGAAGGCAAAAATATATTCCTTCAGTATATACTCAAATTATATACTAAAAAAACATATTCGTCAATAGCAGTTTATACCAGGTTATTGAGCGCCCGCACCACACTGCCGTTTGACGTGTAAACACGGGGGATCCGCTTGCCAATCAGGCAAACGATTTCGTAGTTGATGGTGCCCATATGATGCGCAAGCTCGTCCGCGCTGATACATGCGCCGCCGTCGCTTCCCATCACAGTAACAATATCGTCTACTTCTATATTATCTGCATTTGTTGCATCAATCATACATTGGTCCATACAAATTCTTCCGACAACGGGAAGCCGCTTGCCGTGCCAGAGCATTTCCGCCTTGCCCGCCAGCAGGCGCGAATACCCGTCTGCATACCCGATCGGAATTGTGGCGATCGTCGCCGGCGGCGTGGTAATGTATTCCTTGCCGTAGCTTACGCCAATCGCTTCTTCAATCCGCTTGACCAGCGTCACCCGCGCTTTCAGGCTCATCGCGCTTTGCAGCTCGATCTTCCCCTCTGTGAGCGGGGACGGGTGCAGGCCGTACAGGATAACGCCCGGGCGCACCATGTCGAGCTGCATCTGGGGATAGAGGACAAGCGCCGCGCTGTTGCACACATGCCGCCGCCCAATCTGCACGCCGTCGCGCTGCAACCTGTCGCAGACAGCCATAAAGCGGTCAAACTGCATTTTCGTATAGGCATATTCGTCCTCATCCGCACACGAAAGGTGCGTAAAAATCCCGTCGATTTCCAAATTCGGAAGTGCGGCAATCCGTTTGATTTCCCGGACCGTCTCCGGCGCGTGCCGCTCGTCGCACAAAAACCCAATCCGGCTCATGCCAGTGTCAAGCTTGATGTGCAGCTTTGCGTCTTTATTTTTTTTGACCGCCACGTTAGACAGCGCTTTTGCCATATCGTACGAAAAGACTGTCGGCATCACGTCATAGTCGATCAAATCCTCACACAGGTCGCGGTTCGTATTGCCCAATATCAGCACCGGAACGTCGATCCCCCGGCTCCGGAGCTGTTTGGCCTCGTCGAGCATGGCGACTGCAAAGGCGTCGGCGCCGTTTTCCAGCAGCGTTTTCGCCACCTGCAAAAACCCATGCCCATATGCGTCCGCCTTGACGACCGCCATGACAGCCGCCTCCGGCCGCGTCATGCGCCGGATATTCTGCATGTTCGACGCAATCGCATCCAAGCTCACCTGCGCCCATGCGCGCTGTGTGTAACTATCCATTATAGTCCCTCTTTTATCGTAAATTATCAGCTTTTTTCAAAATGTTTATGCATGCTCTTCCTTGCAAAGGCGGAAGGCCTCCGGCAAAGACTCGGTCAGGTCGCCCGCCGTCATGGACTCGGTGCCAAACCGCCGCTGCGCGGCGTCGCCCGCCAATGCGTGCAGGTATACGGCACAGGCCGCCGCCTGGGTACAATCCGCAGCGCGGTACAGCAGCGCGCCCACCACGCCGGAGAGAACGTCGCCGCTCCCGGCCGTGGCCATCCCGGCATTCCCGGCGGAATTGTTTACATAACATTGCCCGCCCGCTACAACAGTATATGCGCCTTTTAATACAACGGTGACGTTTTGCTTCTGCGCAAACGCCTTTGCCGTTTCTATGGCGTGCGGCTCGACTTCCGCCGCCGTCGCGCCGACAAGGCGCGCCATCTCCGCATGGTGCGGCGTGACGACGACCTCGGCCTGTTTTTCTTGCAGCATTCCGATGTCCTGTGCCAGTGCATACAGGCCGTCCGCATCGATCACCACGCGCTTATTCAGTTTGAGTATCTCGCGCAAAAGCGTCACAATCGCGCCGCTCCGTCCAATGCCCGGCCCAAACACGACTGTGTCGTAGCCTTGTGCAAACTGGATCAGCTCCGGCGCAGCCGCTTCGGACAAATGTCCCGCTTCGTCCTCGGGAAGCGGCAGCGTCATCGCCTCCGAAATCTTTTGCTGTACGATATCGTTGAGGCAGCGCGGCACGCCGACCGTCACGAGGCCCGCGCCGCTGCGCAGAGCCGAGCGCGCCGACATGCAGACTGCGCCGCCCATCCCCCTGCTTCCGCCGACCACAAGCACCTTCCCGCAGGTTCCCTTGTGGGCGTTTCGCGCGCGCAGCGGCAAAGCGGCACGCACAAACCCGCGCGTGATCGTTTCTCCGACGCCGCTTTTGCCGCTTACCTGCCGCGGAATTCCAATATCTTCCACAACCGTTTCCCCACAGTAGGAGGCCGCCGGGAACAGAAGCTGCGCCGGTTTATAGCCCGTGAAGGTCACCGTCTTGTCCGCGCGCACCGCATAGTCGCATACGCCCGTGTCCGCGCCGACGCCGCTCGGCATATCGACGGCAATCACATATTTACCCGCCGCATTGATTTGTTCGGCAATCTGCCGGTCGCGCCCTGCCAGCTCACCGTGGAAACCGAACCCGTAAAGCGCGTCCACCACCACGTCGCATTCCGCCAAACGCGCCGCAAACGTTTCCATGTCGCGGACTACCTCTATGCCAAGGCCGGACATGAGCGCATAATTTTTCGCCGCGTCGCCCCTCAGCTGTGCCGGATCATCAAAAAAAGCGGCGCACACGCTGCCGCAACGGCCGTCAAGCAGCCTGGCAGCCGCGAAGCCGTCGCCGCCGTTGTTCCCTTTACCGCACACCACAAGCACATTGCCGCCGCAGCCGCCAAGCGCGCGCAAGACCTCCTTCTGTACCGCCATCGCCGCGTGCTCCATCAGGAGCAGGCCGTCAATGCCATAACCGGCAATCGTTTCCGTGTCAACCGCTTTCATCTGTTCCGCCGTGTATATCTTCATATCAAATTCATCCTTCCAATACAACAAATGCGGACGCATACGCCTCCGTGTTGGTCAGCGACACCTGGATCCGCTTTGCGCCGCATGCCTGCGCCGCAGCAGCCGCCTTCCCGCTCAAACGGATGTAGGGCTTGCCCAGCGCGTCGCGCAGGACCGCGACCTCACAGAGCGCAAACCCGCGCACGCCCGTACCGAGCGCCTTTGAAAACGCTTCCTTTGCCGCAAAGTTATTCGCCGCGCCCGGCGCGGCATCCTTTTTCGTGCACAAAAACTCCCGTTCCTCCGCGCTGAAATATTTCTCCAAAAACCGCCCGTTTTCCAACGCTTTCCGGATTCTGCCGACCTCAACAAGGTCTGTCCCGATTCCAACGATCATCCGTTTCACGTCCTTATATCAACGATAGCGCCTATTGCCCGCGCACATGCACATTGCGCATGTTAAACCGCTTGATTGCCTCAATCATTCTCCCGGAAGGCTCAAAAAACAGCCGCACCTTATCCCCATTGAGCAGAAAATCCGCAAAATAGACTGCCTCGCTGTCCATCCGGCTCACCGTTTTGTAATAGTGTTTGATGCCGGAAACATTCAGATACTGCTCCTTGAACCGTTCGTCATAGGCAGGCGCACAGATTGTAAATTCCTTCGCCCGCACCGTCAGCAGATGCACGCGCCGCCGCTTGGAATAAATCGCGTCGATGTCGAGCTCCCCATTTGTAAAAGTATACTCATATTCGATGTTCTGGCGGGACACAATAATATAAACGCCATACCAAACCGCCACAGCAAGGGCAAACCAGAGGAGGAACAACATCTGTGGCGTTATCGTAACCAGGAATCCGAGGATAATGCATAAAACAACCGCCCCGATGATCGTTCCGAAAATTTTCAGCAGGTCTGTGCCGGTCCTTTTTCTTTTTACCATGTATTCGATAAACGTATCCATCCCATGCCCTCCAAAGCCAACTCGATTATCTTTTATTGTAACACAGAAAAATTTTAATTACAAGGGTTGACAAACCCTGCAAAACCATGTATAATAAACTCCGTTGTTTGCGAGTGTGCTGGAATCGGCAGACAGGCACGTTTGAGGGGCGTGTGCTTATGGCGTATGGGTTCAAGTCCCATCACTCGCACCACGTCGGAACAAAGTTCGCTTTGCTCCGACTTATTTTTTTGACAAAAATAAGTCGGAGCTCGCAGCCGCTACCAACTTTTCACGATATAGCGCCTTCGGCGCAGCTAAAATCCCCTTCCGCTACTGCACTTGCGGCTAAATCCTGTAAGAACACCCGCACCATAACGCTGAGACTTTGCTGCGGCATGGTTTCAGCGTTTTTTTGTTCTAAAGATTTCCCCTGCGATAAAATACTGTTTACAAAAATAAAAACAGTGGGCTTCCTTTTTTCTTTTTTATCTGGACAACAAACGCGCTTCATGATATAGTATCCTTACTTGCATTACGATTTCCAGAAGGGGGCATTTGCTTTGGAAGCAGTCGCAAAGGAATTGATGGAGCCGGTCCTCCGGCTAAAAGAAAACATTCAGAAGGTCATGGTCGGAAAGCAGGAGGTCATCGACCTCGTCCTGACTGCGCTTTTGGCGCGCGGGCACGTGCTTTTGGAGGATGTGCCGGGCACCGGGAAGACCATGCTGGCAAAGTCGCTCGCGCGTTCGCTCGACGCGTCGTTCGCGCGGCTCCAGCTCACACCCGACCTGCTGCCGTCCGACGTGACGGGCCTGAACTATTTTGACCAGAAGGAGGGCGGCTTTGTCTTTTCGCCCGGGCCGGTCTTTTGCAATATTTTGCTTGCAGACGAAATCAACCGCGCGACGCCGCGGACGCAGTCGAGCCTGCTCGAGTGCATGGAGGAGCAGCAGGTCACGGTCGACGGCGTGACCCGCCCGCTTGAGCGGCCGTTTTTTGTAATCGCAACGCAGAACCCGGTCGAAACAGCGGGTACGTTCCCCTTGCCGGAGGCACAGCTCGACCGCTTTCTGCTGAAAATCAACATGGGGTTCCCGAACCGGGACGAGGAAGTGCAGATCATGCAGCGGTTTTTGGAATCCAGCCCATTGGGGACGCTTGCGCCCGTATGCAGCCGGGATACGGTTATCGCCATCCAGGACGCGGTCAAGCACATCTATATCCATCCGCTCCTGCAAACGTATATCGCCGACCTCGCCGCCACGTCGCGCAGCACGCCCGCTGTCGCGCTCGGCATCAGCCCGCGCGGAAGCCTTGCCATGCTCAACGCCTGCCGGGCCTATGCGCTTTTGCAGGGACGCGGCTACGTCGTGCCGGAGGACATCAAAACGCTGGCCGGCCCAGTATTTGCGCACCGTCTCGTGCTCAGCGGCGATACCGCAGCGGCAAGCACAGGGAGCGTCGTTGCGCAGATTCTCTCTTCCACGGCGGTGCCGACGGAAGACTGGGACAAGAGATAGGCGGGCGCAGATTATGGAAATCATACTGATTATTATCGGAGCAGCCCTGCTCTACTGGCTGCAAAACCGGATCTATAAAAAATATTGGGACCGCGGCCTGCGCGTCGACCTTCGCTTCGGGGAAGCCGCCTGTGTAGAAGGCGGGAAAAACCAGCTTGTTGAGGTCATCACGAACCAGAAGTGGCTGCCGCTCCCGGTTGTGCGCGTCCGCTTCAAGAGTGGGAAGCACCTGCGGTTTCCGGGGCGCGAAAACGTCAGCACCTCTGACGGGACGTACAAAAACGACATCTTTTCTACGATGTCGTACCAGCGCATCACCCGGACGATCGAATTTGATTGCCTGCGGCGCGGGCTGTACACCATTGACACGGTAAACCTCGTATCCTACAACCTATTCATGTCCTCCCCCATTGTCCGGGACGTCCCCTGTGGGGCGTCGTTCCTTGCCTATCCGAAGGGGGTGGACGTGTCGCGCCTGCGCGCACCGTTTAATAAAATGATGGGGAACATCCTCACGAAGCGGTTTTCTATGGAGGACCCGTTTGAATTCCGCGCGATCCGCGAGTACAGCAAAACGGACCCCATGAAGAACATCAACTGGAAGGCCTCAGCAAAGACCGGCGCACTGAAGGTAAACGTACACAACTACACGAACCGGCAGGAAGTTTATCTGCTTCTCAACTTCCAGTCCGACACGACATTTGTAGATGAATCATTGTGCGAAGAAGCGATCCGGATTGCAGTCAGCCTCTCGGATATGTTTGTGCAAAACGGCGTCCCGGTCGGGCTTGTCAGCAACGGGACGGACGCCGTGTCGCACGAGCGGTGCCAGGTGGACTGCGGCTCCGGGCAGAGCCACGTCACCACGATAAAAACCGCGCTGGCGCGGATTGCCTATGACGGCGATGTTGCCGATTTTGCCAATCTGATTGGTAACTTGGACGCAAAGGCCGGCAACGACACCGTGTTTATCCTGCTGTCGTCCTCGGTCAGCAAGCAGCTGCAGGCCGCATATGCACAGCTTTGCAAGGAGCGGGACGGCTGTCTTTGGATCGTTCCGTACAAGGCCGGAGCCAAAACGCTGCCGGAGCCGAATCCGGCCTACGACATACACGGCTGGGAGGTGGTATAGGATGGTGAAAGACCGCGGCCTTCTCAAAGTATATATTTTAAAAACGCTGGCCTACACGCTCCCTTACCACGCGATCGCGGCATTTTTGTTCTATGCGGTCGGGTCGGGGATGGAAGCCTGCCTGTACGCCTTTGTACTCGTGATTCCGGCGGCCCTGTGCCTGCTTACGCGGCTGAAGCTGCGCGGCTATGTTTGGTTTGTTCTTGCCCACGCCGCAATCCTTGCCCTCAGCCTGCTGGGCGGCGCAACGCCGACGGAAAAAACTATCTACGCCGCCCTGGTGTTGATCATGTGCGGCGATTCATTCCGGATTGCTTTCGGCAAAAAGGCGGAGTGGGAGCACCGCACATCCCGGCTGTGCGTACTCGTATTCGCCGCAGGATACGCCGCGGCCATCGCCTTTGGATACCCGGCCCTGCTGCCGCTCTACGTTGGGGAACTCGTCGCGTTTCTGGCGCTGTATTTTTTGGTGCAGGGCAGCTTTAAAACGTGGTATTTCGTACAAAACAGCAAAGAGATCGCCAACCTGCCCGCCGGGCAAATCCGGCGCGTCAGCACGCTGCTGCTGTTTGCGTTCGGGCTGTTGGCGGTTGGGGTGATGCTTTTGATGGCGCAGCTCCCGATCGACCTGCCGTGGGCGGACCTGGAAAACGCCCTGCGGCTTGCTGTACAGCTTATCTTTACGGCAATCGCGTGGATATACTCCCCGCTGACGGGGCAAACCGGCGATGCCGGGCAGACGCAGAGCAGCGATATAACTGCCGCGCTGCCGGACGCTCCCGCTTCGGCATCTGCGCTCGCACAGCTTTTGGAGCATATCTTCTATATTGTATTCCTCGCGCTTGCGATTGCAGCTGTTGTCGCTGTGCTCGTGTATCTGTTCTACCGCCTGCAAAAGCGGTTTGCAGAGCGGGGCCGCATGGAAACGGACATTGTGGAAACTGTTGAAACCGATGTGATTGAAAACGGGATTGGGCGCATGCGCGATGGGATCCGGCAGTTTTTCCGCCCGGAGTCCAACGCGCAGAAAGTGCGCCGCTCGTACAAAAAATATGTCAACCGCCGCCGGGGAAAGGGCGAAACAATCCCCCCTGCGGCCACCCCGGCTGAAATCAGCAAAAAAATCGGCACCTCCGGGACAGAGGCCGACGCGCAAATCCGCGCTGTTTACGAAAAGGCGCGCTACAGTGAAGAGCCAATCACGAAGGACGATCTGCTGACCATAAAACGCGAACGGAAAAAGTAAGGAGTGTTTTCTATGAAAATCCAATATCTTGGCACGGGCGCGTCCGAGGCTGTACCAGCCCTGTTCTGCGACTGCGACGTCTGCCGGCGTTCCCGCGAGACGGGCGGCAGGAACATCCGCACCCGCAGCCAGGCGCTGATCGACGATACGCTGCTGGTCGACTTTCCGGCTGATACGTACCTGCATGTGCTGCGGGACGGCCTGCAGCTTTCCAAAATCCACACCTGTATCATTACGCATAACCACTCCGACCATCTCTATGCAGAGGACCTGGTCGCGCGCCGGCCCCCCTATGCGCAGATGGAAGACGAAACGCCGCTCAATGTTTACGGCACGTCGCCTGCCGGGCGCGACGTTTTGCAGGTGCAAAAGGATTATAACGAGCCTTTCCGGCAGGAGTGCGTCATTTTTAACCCAATCGCGCCGTTTGTGCCGTTTGAGGCGGAGGGATACACCATAACCGCCCTGAAGGCCGACCACGACCCCTACTGCGACCCGGTGTTCTACCTGATTGAAAAGGGCGGGAAACGCCTTCTCTATGCAAACGACACCGGCATTTTCCCCGAAGAAACGTGGGCGCATCTTGAGCAGAGCGGCGTGCGGCTCGACTTTGTGTCGCTCGACTGTACGATGGTTCTCGTCCCGTGCGAGCATGGGCACCTTGGCCTTACTGCGGCGGCGCAGGTGCGGCAAAGGCTGATGGACATGGGGCTCACGGACGGGCAGACCGTCTTTTATCTCAACCACTTTTCCCATAACGGCGGCGCAACCCACGACGATATGGTCGCCCCGGCCGGGGAGCAGGGGTTTCTCGTCGCATACGATGGGCTTACGGTGGAATTTTAAAAAAGCTCCTGCCTCTTGATATGCACCCCAAAAGTTAAACACTTTTGGAGGTGCATATTTTTATGCGTAAAAAAGGTACGAAAAATAAATTTTATAGTGCAGAATTTAAAATCAATGTTATAATGGATGTGCGAGAAAACCACTTAGGGTATAATGAAGCGGAGCGAAAATACAGTTTGCCACATTCGAGAATACAAAAGTGGGAGCGCATATACTTAGAAGAAGGAGCCGAAGGTCTGATGAAAGAAAGACGAGGCAGAGCTTGTAAGACAAGCGGAACACGAAAAGGAAGACCACCAAAGTTGGATAAAAAGGTTGAAGAAGATTTAATTGCCGAAAATCAGCGACTTCGCATGGAGATAGAATACTTAAAAAAAACTGAGTGCCTTAGTTCTTGCGGAAGAGCGAGAGGACGGCAAAAAGCCTTGATTATCTCAGAACTAAGGCAAAAATATCCGCTGAAAGATTTGTTAGCATTATCAGGATTAGCAAGAAGTACATACTATTATTATCTCGGACATCAAAACATAGACAAGTACGAATAAGAAAAGAATGAGATATTAGAGATATTTAACGCTCACAAAGGTAGATACGGATACCGCAGAATCCTTATAATTATGCGTAACAAAGGTTATACAATTAACCATAAAACCGTACAAAAGCTCATGAAAATTCTTGGTTTAAAAGGCAAACAACGCAAAAACGAAAAATATCACTCATACAAAGGTGAGGTTGGAAAAATTGCAGATAACCTATTGAAAAGGAAATTCAATGCAGACAAGCCTTTTGAAAAGCTCACAACGGATGTTACACAATTTAAGGTTTGCAATGAGAAAGTATATCTGTCACCAGTGATGGATCTATACAACAGAGAGATTGTTTCCTATTCCATTTCGCTGCATCCTGATTTACAACAGATAAGAGATATGCTGGGTGGCTTGTTTACGAAACTGCCTGATGATGCAGCACCAATATTTCATTCGGATCAGGGCTGGCAGTATCAGCACTCGGAATATCAGCGTCTGTTATCCGACCACAACATCAAACAAAGCATGTCACGAAAGGGCAACTGTATGGATAACGGCGCTATGGAAAACTTTTTCGGCAGACTAAAAGTTGAAATGTTTTACGGAGAACATTTTGAGACAGTTGATGAATTCATCAACTGTCTCAAGGAATACATTCATTACTACAACAACGAAAGGATCATTTCAAAATTGAAAATGAGCCCGGTGCAATACCGAACTCATTCTCTTCAAAGTTAATATTTTTTGTCTAAGCTTTTGGGTTCACTTCATAATATCCGGCGCGTTTTATTGTGCCGGGGCGGCAATCCCGCCAGTTCCGGCATAGTATGCCTCAATCCCCTTCATGACCGCCCACGCCAGCTTTGTCTGGTATTCGTCCGTTTTCAGGTTCGCCAGCTCCTCCTCGTTGGACAGAAAGCCGCACTCCACAATGACGGATGGTATCGGCGCGTTTTTTAAGAGATAAATACCGCTGCCCGCCTTCATGGCCTGGCGTTCATTGCCTGGGTCCACGCCCTCCTTCAAGGCAGACTGGATACACTCCGCCAGCCGCTTTGCCTCCTCGTTTTTTCCGTCATAGACAACCTGCGCGCCGTGATATTTCGACTGCTCGAACAGGTTCATGTGGATGCTCACAAACAAATCCGCCCCCGCGCTGGACTGGATGTCGCGCCGTTTGCGCATGTCGGAGCGTTTTTTCTCCGCAATGGTTTTCGCGTCCGAATCGTATATCCCTTCGTTCGTCGTCCTTGTCATTACCGTATGGATTCCCGCCTGGGAGAGCAGGTTCTCCACCTTCTGCGCGACAAGAAGGTTTAGCCCCGCCTCCGTTGTGCCGTCCTTCCCGACTGCGCCGCCGTCCGGGTCGCCGTGGCCGGCGTCAATGACGACCGTCTTTCCATAGGACGCATTCACAGACGCAGGCACACTGATATCGCCCAAAATAATCCCAGCGATCATCATGACGCATAAAAAAATAGTACATAACAAAAACGCGCTGCTCTTTTTGATAAAAACGATCAAGCTCTCCACCCCCAAATAGCGCTTACGCCGTTACATGCTATTTTTATGCTGGGGCGGGCCGTATGTTTCCTGTTTTCTATCAAACCGGGCGGCTTTTACCGCCTGCGCGGCGCATAGTCGCGCATGCCCGGGACGGCGCCGCCCGCCACCGCCCACAGATACAGGCTGGCGACCGACGCATAGGGCGTATACCGCTTGTAGTACCGCTCAAAAAGCTTCTGGCCGATTTCGCGGTGGTGATACACCATGCGAAGCCCCTTGCGGATACCATAGTCGCCGAAACTCAAAATATTTTTCCGCTGCATGGAGAACGTCATCAGCATTTCCGCTGTCCAAACGCCCACGCCAGGCAACCGGCACAGCTCCTGTTTTACCTCCGCGTCGCTCATTTTCTCCAATGCTTTCAAGTCCAGCTCCCCGCGCAGGATTCGCCCCGCCGCACTCAGGATATATCCTGCCTTCCGGCCCGACAGGCCAAAGCCGCGCAGCATCTCCTCCCCCGCAGCCGTGACCGTCTCCGGCGTTACGGCGCCAAGGCCGTCCCTGACGCGGCCCCATACAGTGACCTGCGCCTTTGTCGAAATCTGCTGCCCCACAATGGAGAACACCAGCGCTTCAAACAAATCGTCGATGACCTCGCGCTCGATGTGGCCCAGCGTATCGATCACCGCGCCGAGCCGCTTGTCCTTTTTCTTTAAATAGCCTGTTTCCGCCTCGGTATAATAAAAAAATGCCATCTTGCTTTCCCCATTTCCAGTTTTCTGCCCCGCTTCAGTTTAACACGCGAATGAAAAAGCGTCAATCTCTGCGCCAAAATGAAAATATTTTGTTAAGACTTGCCGGCAGCGGTTGCCTGCGCTGGATAGGTATGGTATGATAAAGTTGCGGATGGCGTGTATGGACTATTTTATTTTTTTGAAGTAATGTACAGTCGCTGATTCGTTATATAAACAGAACGGGCACAACAGCCGAAACTGCCTTATATTTCGGCGCGCATATGCCCATACTATAACTATCGAAACAAGCTTTGGCGGAGGAAACCATGGAACAGGAAAACAGTGGCATAACAGCCGGGACGCAGCCCTCACAACCGAATACGGAAACCGGCCTCACACAGGCGGAGGTCGATGCGCGCGTAGAGGCCGGCCAGGTCAACGTGGCAGTAGAAGCGCCGACCAAAACCGTATCCCAGATCATTCTGGGCAACACCTTTACATACTTCAACTTTGTCTTTGCGGTGCTTGCCCTGCTTTTGATTCTTGTCGGCTCCTTCCGGGAGCTGACCTTTCTGCCGATCATCATTGCCAACACGCTGATCGGTATTATTCAGGAAATCCGGTCAAAAAAGGTACTCGACAAGCTCACCGTACTTAACGCGCCGAAAACGCGCGTTCTCCGCGACGGGGTCGAGGCCGTCATCGACTCGGAGCGGCTGGTCGTCGACGATATCGTCCTGTTTGGCGCAGGGAACCAAATCTGCGCCGACGCTGTCGTGACCGGGGGTGAGGTGCAGGTTAACGAATCGCTCCTGACCGGCGAGGCTGACGAGATTACCAAGCGCGCGGGTGACGCGCTCCTGTCGGGTAGCTTTGTCGTTTCCGGGCAATGCCACGCAAGGCTGGAAAAGGTGGGCAAGGACTCCTACGTTTCCAAGCTGATGCTGGAGGCAAAGACGGTCAAAAAGGGTGAACGCTCAGAGATGATGCGCTCGCTCAACCGCCTGATTGCGCTTGTCGGCATCGTCATTATCCCCATTGGTATCACCATGTTTGTGCAGCATCACTTCTATATGGGCGAATCGGTCCAGCAGAGCGTCGTATCCATGGTGGCCGCCCTGATCGGCATGATCCCGGAGGGGCTGTTTTTGCTCGCCAGCGTGGCGATGGCGCTAAGCGTCATCCGCCTGGCGCGCAAGCGCGTCTTGGTGCATGAAATGTCATGTATCGAAACGCTCGCGCGCGTCGATGTCCTGTGCGTGGATAAGACCGGCACCATCACCGAAAACACTATGCAGGTCGACGAACTAATCGAACTGGATGCAGAAAAGGCAGGTGGCTGCGAGCAGCTTGGCCTGCTGATTGGCGACTTTGTGCATAATATGCCGGCTGACAATGCGACGATGGAAGCGATGAAGGCCTATTTTAAAGAAAACACCGGGCGCAGCGCGGCGGCTGTCACCTCGTTTTCCTCTGTGGCAAAATACTCCAGTGTAACATTTGAAGAGAATGCCTATGTCTGCGGCGCGCCGGAATTTGTGCTGCGCGGCCAGTATGAGGCGTATAAAGAACAGATTGAATCCTACTCGAGGCGCGGCAGCCGCGTGCTTGTGTTTGGCAAATACGCCGGCACGCCGGACGGCGGCGCGCTCTCCGCGCCTGTGGAGCCATATGCGCTCATTCTGCTTACTAACCCGGTCCGCAAGGATGCGGCGGAGACGTTTGCCTACTTTGACGAACAGGGCGTGGAGATCAAGGTCATCTCCGGCGACAATCCGCTCACTGTCTGTGAGGTCGCAAAAAAAGCCGGGATAAAAAATGCAGACAACTATATCGATGCGCAAACCCTTACGACCGATGAACAGATTGACGAAGCAGTACAGCAATATACCGTGTTTGGGCGCGTAACGCCGAAGCAGAAACGCCAGTTCGTCGAGTCGCTCAAAAAGGCGGGTCGGACGGTCGCTATGACGGGCGACGGCGTCAACGACGTACTCGCGCTCAAAAAGGCGGATTGCAGCGTGGCCATGGCCTCCGGCAGCGAGGCGGCGACGCACGCGGCCCAGCTCGTCCTGCTCGACTCCGACTTTGCGCGGATGCCGTCGGTCGTTTTGGAGGGGCGCCGCGTTGTAAACAACATCCAGCGGAGCGCATGTCTGTTTTTGGTAAAAAATATTTTTTCCATGCTGATGGCGCTGTTCTCCATGATATTTGTTATAAATTATCCGCTCCTGCCGTCGCAGATTTCGCTGGTGAGCGCGTTTACAATCGGGATTCCGGCATTTTTCCTCGCGCTTGAGCCAAACAAAAACATCATCAAGGGCAAATTCCTGTCCAATGTGTTAAACACCTCCTTCCCCGCCGGGCTGACCGCATTTATTGTGATTGCTGCGCTCGTCGTCTTTGGCCAGGTGTTTCATATGAGCGAAACGGATATATCCACCGTTTCGGCGTTGCTGATGTCTACAGTGGGGATGCTGTTTTTGTTTCGGATCAGCCGCCCGATGAACGCCTTCCGCTGGACGATCTGGCTCGCGATGCTGGCCGGGCTGATTTTCTCATGCGTGTTCTTAAACGACCTGTTTGGGATCAGCCCCCTGTCGCTGGAGGCAAGCCTCCTGCTCGGTGTGTTCATCGTCGCAACCGAGCCGGTGCTGCGCTATCTGACGAAGCTGCTGCACCTGCTGCAAAAATGTGTTTTGTGGCTGGTAAATAAGGCCGCGTCGCTGTTTTTGCTCGATTAAAAACGAAAACAAGCAACCTAAACTCCCGTCTAATTCGTATAGGGTGCGCAAAATGCGCAAATACTAACGAAAAACAGACAGGGAGTTTTATTATGAAAATTGCAGTGATCGGCGCAGGAGCCATGGGCTGCTTTTACGGCGCATGGCTGGGCGCATTGCACGACGTGTTTTACATTGACGCATACCAGCCGCAGGTCGACGCGCTCAACCGCGACGGAATTACGATTGTGGAAGGCGAAACAGAGCGGCGCTACCCGGCCCGCGCCTATATGAGCGGGAGTGCGGACGAGCGGGCCGATTTGGTCATCCTGTTTGTCAAAACGCTCTACACCGAGCGCGCCCTGACCCGGAACCAGAATATCATTGGGAAGGATACGGCCCTGCTTACGCTGCAAAACGGCGCGGGCAACGACCGGACAATCAAGACGCATATGGACGAAGCCAACCTCCTCATCGGAACCTCCAAGCACAACTGCGTCAACCTCGGCGGCGGCGTCATCCGGCACAGCGGCAGCGGCGAAACGGTCATCGGCTCGCTTTCCGGCAACCGCGCGCTGGCCGAACGCATCCGGGCGGTACTGGAAGAGGGCGGGTTTGAAACGCAGGTCAGCAATAACATCCAGCGGATCATTTGGACCAAGCTGTTTGTCAACCTGTCTATCAACGCACTGACTGCCTTGATGGATACGCGGATTGGCCTTGTGCTTGACAACGCCTATGCAAAAGATATTGCCACCCAAATCGTCCGGGAGGCGGTCGCCGTTGCCGAGGCGGACGGGAATGCGTTCGACGAGAAGGAAATCCTCGACATGGTATTTGCCATTGCGCACGAGTGCGCCGAAGGCCACGCCTCCATGTGCCAGGATATGCAAAACCGCCGCCTGACGGAAGTGGACGCAATCAACGGCGCGGTTGCGCGCGCAGCAGAAGAATACGGCTTATCCGCTCCCTACAACGCAATGATAACAAAGCTCGTGCATTGCCGTGAATTGCTCTACACCTAATACGATTTTTTATGAAAAACTCCCTGAAATACGGGAGCTTTGCGTTAATTTCTATTGATTTTCCCCATATCATCTGGTACACTATGTACAGAATTTAAAATTACTATATTAAGGATGTGGAAAAGTTGAGCACACGTTTCTCCCTGTCAAAGGAAGGCTTTGTCGTCAACTATTTGACAACCGGCGCGGTGACGGAACCATTTGTCGCGCCGCACACCAATAAAAACCAGCTCAAATTTGAGGCCGAAATGCGCGCCATCCTGCCGCAGAAGGTAATCGACGCGCCTGTACCCGGCACGCTGGGCGAAAAGAGCCAACTCGGCGCGGAATGGGGGTTTTACGCGCAGAACCGGAACACGTACATAGATTTTTCCAAGTTTTATTTTACCCTGACGCGGGTCAACCTGCTTGCGCAGACACAGCTCGTCAGCGACAGCGCAAAGCAGGTGCGGGCAAGAATCTGGTCGTATGCGGCCATCGACCTGTGGCTCAACGGCGCGCATACCGCCAATATCTCCAACCCGGTCTATAAGCCGATCAGCCACGCCGACGTGACCCTTGCCCTGCGCGAAGGCGTCAACGATATATTCGTATGCCTGCAAAACTTTGGCGTACGCGACACGCGCAATATGTTTGCGCTTCAGCTTTTCGATACAGAAGGAATCAGCGTGACGCTGCCCGTGGAGGAGGATACGCTTTCAGCGCTCAAAGCGGCGGAGGATTGGCTGTGCAGCGTCGTATGGCAGGGCGGGAGCCTGCATGCGGACGGGCAGCCGCCGGTGAGCGTGACCGTAACGTCGGACGGAGCTGAGTCCGTTTGGGAAACAGGGAACTCCTGCCCCATGCCGGACGCAAAGCTCGTCACCCTCTCCTTTACCGTATGCGACCAACAGTTTGCGCGTAAGTTTGACCTTGTGCAAAACGACCCGCCCGTTTTTGTCACCTATTCGTCTGATAAGGAAAAATTTGACACACTCATGCGCCACGCCGCGGAAAGCAACACGCAGGGCCACATGGCAGGTTATAAGGTGCTGGCGCGCTACTATCTGAACAATGCGCTCGACGAATATGACTATCAGCTTCTCGATGAAGTGATCGAAAAAATCGAGCAGCGGATCGACTGTTCCGACTTCGGGCTTGCGTGCCTGCTGCGGATCTACAAGCAGATTCCAATCAAGGAAGAATACAAAAAGAAAATCAAAACGCTCGCGCTGGGCTTCCGCTACTGGATGGACGAGGACGGCGCAGACGCGATGTGCTTCTGGAGCGAGAACCACTCCCTCCTCTTTTTCACGTGCCAGATGCTGGCCGGCAGCTTTTGGCCGGAGGACTGGTTTGCACGGTCGAGCCGGTTTGGCGTCGACCAGTACGGCATTGGGCTGCGCCGCGTAAAGGAATGGTTCGACATCATCGAACAGGAGGGGTTTGAAGAATTTTTGGCGGGCGGCTATATGCTCGTCACGCTGTCGGTACTGTTGATGGTACACGACTTCGGCGACCCGCAGCTCTCCGCGCGCGCAAAAAACGCGATCGACCGTATCGTGCTCGAGGCGGCGCAGCAGAATTTCCAGGGCATCCATCTCGCGCCGATGGGCCGTATCTACCGCGACTCGCTCAAGCCGTACAAATCGGGCTTGCAGGCGCTTTTGCACCGGATTGACGATTCCTGCGCGGCGCAGGACAGCATTTGGCTGACTGTGCTGGGCTATACGCCGTACAAAATGCCGCCGCAGGCAAAGGAGCTGCTCTGTGCGCCTGCGGATATATCCTTTACGAGCGGGCGGGCGCTGATTTTTACAAAAAAGACGGACGACTACATGCTGACCTCCGTCGCGTCGCCGCGGCTGACGCCTATCACGCCCCTGCGCGACACGACGACGGAATACTACGCGACCAAGCTTGACAACGAATGGTTCCACGGGACGTCGCTGTTCGTCCCCGGCGAATATGGCTACCAGCAGCATTTGTGGTATGCAGCCATCAGCAACCGCTGCCTTGCGTTTGTCAACCATCCGGGCACGGAAAAGGATTTTTGTGAAATGCGGCCAGGGTACTGGTATGGCAACGGCGTGTTCCCCGCGCTCCGGCAGGATGGCAACGCCCTGTACTGCTACTATGCCATCCCGGACGCGCACCCGACGAAATTTGTCCACCTGTACTGGCCTTCGTTCGCCATGGAGGAAGAGGTGAAAAAGGACGGCTTCTTCTTTGCACGGTGCGGCAGCGGCTATCTCGGCGTATGGTGCAGCGAGCCGCTGGCGCTTAACAACGCCGACGCGGTCATGGACGCGGACTGGCGCGCTTATGGGGACGACAGCGCATGGTACATCCAGTGCGGCAGCGAGAGCGAGTTCGGCTCCTTCGCCGCATTTATGGAGCATTGCCGCTCCCTCGGGCTGACAAAAGCGCGCGTCAAAGAACATTTGGGCGTATAATTGGGTCCAGAGCATTTTATCCGCTTTGAAAAAGGGGAAGCAAGCCGGAAAACGGGCCTGCTTCCCCTTAACTGACCTGTTCTTTCGCAGATGTCATTATTTTACCGTCATGTTGCCAATGCCGATATCATCAGAACCGCTGGTCTGGATTTTAAGCTGTAACCCGTATTGTACGGGAATGGACACCTTTTTGGGCAGGCATTCCGGCTCAAGTTCCACTTCTTCTACCACCTTGCCGTCTACGATAAAGGAAACGGATTTTTCGCCCCGTTCATTGCCGCTGTGTCCTATTGTACACTCAATCGTAGAATACTTACTGTTTAGATTAAAAAGTGCATAGCCATTCCAAGAACCAAACACCAATCCATTGCTATATTTTTCTCCTGCCATGCTAAAACTCTGGCCATTAGAAGCTAAATATGTACCAACTCCATACGCTGTGTCGTACGGCGGGCATTCTTCTAAGAATATTGTCCCCTCCGGCACCTGCTCGTCCCACAAATATACGCTTTTGGTGTTGCCGTCCCATGTAACCTGCATGTCTGCCAGATTTGCCGTGCCGCGCACCGGCATATACGTGGTGCCGTTGTAAATAAACGGTTCTATCACAGTGCCGTTTGCGTCCTTGAGTTCACAGAGCACATTGTCCTTATAAACCTTGATGTTGTCATAAATAACCTCAATGGTTTCCGTCCCTACGGCAGCATAGACAACCCCGCCCAAGCAGATGGCCGCACTTAAAAAACCAGCGAAATAACCAAGAAATATCTTTTTCATCCTTTGTCCCTCCAATTCAATTTTTGTACTGCACTTTCTGATTTGTGAAACGGACAAGTAAGCACCTCTTTTCTTCGCAAT
>DVOF01000210.1 GCA_018713805.1 Candidatus Aphodoplasma excrementigallinarum
AAAGCTTAGATTCTCACAATTTAGTATTGCAAAACAACGCGCGCAGGTATAAAATATTAAGTATATAGTATAATGGGAGTTTTGTTGATGGAACATGAAGCGGAAAAAGAGTTTGAGGCGGCGAAGGAGAAAGCGCTCCGCATTCTGGAACGCCGCAGGCACACGCAAAAGGAGCTATCCGACAAATTGCTGCGTGCCGGTTTTCCTTCAGATATCATTGCGGACGTCTGCGTATGGGCCGTTGAATACGGCTTTTTAGACGATGCGGAGTATGCACGGGCCTTTATTTCGGACAGCATCCGCTACAAAAATTACGGGAAACGGCGTATCCGGCAGGCATTGCTTTTCAAGGGGATTGACAGTTACATCGTGGACGACGTGATGGAGGCGTTTGATTTCCAGGAAGGAGAAAAGCTTGCGCAATTAGTTGGACAAAAGTTGGGAGATGCTCCCGACCGGAAAACGGTCGAGCGCACTATCCGGCACTTTGCCGCAAAGGGCTACGCCTTTGACGCAATCAAAAGCGCTATCGCCGCTTATCAAGAAGAACACCCATCCGGAAAGGACGATGAGTTTGAACAATAAAATAGCAGTCGCATCGCTCGGCTGTGCCAAAAACCTGGTCGACACAGAGAATATGCTTGGCCTTCTGGCGGCCGAGGGCTATACGTTTGTATCTGCGCCGGAGGAGGCCGATATCATACTGGTAAACACCTGCGCCTTTATTGGGGACGCAAAAGAAGAATCCATCAATACGATCCTCGACATGGCGCAGTATAAGCAGGAGGGCAACTGTAAGCTGCTAATTGTGACGGGCTGCCTTGCCGAACGTTATCATGAGGAAATCAAACGTGAATTGCCCGAGGTGGACGCCATCGTCGGCACGGGGGACTTCCCCTCTATATGCAGCGTAATCCGGGACGCCATGTCAGGCGAAGCTGTGTGCCTGTACGGCCATAGCGAGGACTTTGCGCTCGACCATATGCCGCGTATGCTGACAACGCCGCAGCATTACGCCTATTTGAAAATTGCGGAAGGGTGTGACAACCACTGCACCTATTGCATCATCCCTTCCCTGCGCGGTAAATACCGTTCCCGCACCGTGGAGGACATCGTTGACGAGGCGCGGCACCTCGCCGCGAATGGCGTAAAGGAACTGCTTCTGATTGCCCAGGACACGACGCGCTACGGCACGGACCTGTACGGCTCCCCTGCCCTGCCACAGCTGCTTGAGCGGTTGTGCGAGGTGGAGGGGATCGAGTGGATTCGGCTGCACTATTGCTATCCCGAGGCGATTACGGACGAATTACTCAATACCATCGCGTCGAACCGCAAACTGCTGCACTATTTTGACATCCCAATCCAGCATGCAAACGACAATATTTTGAAACGAATGGGCCGAAAGACGAATAAAGCCCAGCTTATTACGCTTATAAATAAAATAAGGGAAACATTGCCCGACGCCGTACTCCGCACTTCTTTGATTGTCGGCTTCCCGGGCGAAACGCGCGCGGACTTTCGCGAACTGTTCGACTTTACGGCGCAAATGCAGTTTGACCGCGTCGGCGTGTTTGCTTACTCGCGGGAGGAAAACACGCCCGCCGCCCGGCTCGAAAAGCAGGTCGACCCCCGGACAAAGCAGCGCCGCCGCGACAAGCTCATGGCGTTAGCGCAGGTGATTTCACTTGAAAAAAACAAATCGAAGGTCGGCACGACGCTCGACGTGCTCTGCGACGGCTTCGACAAGGAGAGCATGCTCTACTATGGGCGCAGCGCCGCCGACAGCCCGGGCGTGGACTCGCTCGTATACTTCGGGGCGCGCGCGGAGGTGTCGCCCGGCGACCTGGTACGGGTAAAGGTGCTTTGCGCACAGGAATATGACTTGATGGGAGAGATGGTTCTATGAATACGGCAAACAGGGTGACCCTGATCCGCATTGCGCTGATTCCGGTATTTTTGTTTTTCTTTTTGACGGATTTTATCCCCTATTCAAACTATATCGCTGTGGCGGTCTTCCTGCTCGCGGCGCTGACGGACAGCGTCGACGGCCACATTGCGCGCAAATATAACCAGATCACCGATTTTGGGAAATTTATCGACCCGCTCGCGGATAAAATATTAGTTGTGTCCGCGCTCGTCGGCATGGTACAGTTCGGGCAGATTTCCGCCCTTGCCGTCATTATCATCATTGCACGCGAGTTTATGGTGACCGGGCTGCGCATCGTTGCAATCAGCTCCGGCCGGGTCATTGCCGCCGCGCCCTCCGGTAAGCTTAAAACCGTAGTTCAGATTGTCGTCATTACAATCGTGATAACGGCGCAGCCATGGGTCGAAACGACCGTATATCTGGATATTGTGCTCGAGTGCCTGATCTGGCTCATGGTACTGATTACGGTATACTCCGGGGCGGAATATCTTGTGAAAAACCGCGCGCTCATTGACTATCGAAAGTAATAAGATGGTGCACATCTCGATATCAAAAAAACACGGGCAAAATTGCCCGTGTTTTTTATCTCTATATTACTCGGCGTAATTATAACCCGCGTCAATGACCTTCAGGTTAAAGTCGATCAGCTCCGCCTTCGACGGCGGTACGCATTTCTTCAGCCCTTCCTTCAGCTCATCATACGTCATGATGTCCGTCTCCTTGATAAGCTTACCAAGAATGATCATGTTTGCCATTTTCGACGCATCCATGTCAAGCGCCATTTGCGTTGCCGGAATGTAGAACACATTCACATCGTCGCGCTTTACCTTGCGGTCGATCAGCGAGCTGTCAACAATGATCGTCCCGCCGCTTACGACAGCGTCCTCGAACTTGTCGAGCGAGGGTTTGTTCATTACGATCAGCAGGTTCGGCTCCGTGATGATCGGCGCACCGATCGGCGTATCGGAAATGATAACATGGCAGTTCGCCGTGCCGCCGCGCATCTCCGGCCCGTAGGACGGAAGCCAGGAAACCTCTTTGCCGCACATCAGGCCGCCATAGGCCAAAACCTTACCGGTAAACAGGATACCCTGCCCACCGAAGCCAGCAATAATCAGTTCACTCGTTTTGCTCATTATTTGTCCGCCCCCTTATCTTTATAAACGCCCAACGGATAAACGGGCATCATATTTTCACGAAGCCAGGTAATGGCCTCCTTCGGGGAAAGGCCCCAGTTGGTCGGGCAGGTCGACAGAACCTCTACAATGGAGAAGCCCTTCTTGTCGATCTGATACTCAAACGCCTTTTTGATTGCGGCTTTCGCCTTTTTGATATTTTTGATATCGTCAACCGAAACGCGCTCTGCATACGCCGTGCCGTCCAGCGTGGACAGCATCTCACATACCTTGATCGGGTAACCCTGCGTCTCTACCTTACGCCCATATGGCGTCGTCTGGGTCACCTGCCCAACGAGCGACGTCGGCGCCATCTGGCCGCCCGTCATGCCGTAAATTGCATTATTAACGAATATAACGGTAATGTTCTCGCCTCTTGTCGCAGCGTGAACCGTTTCCGCCGTACCAATCGCGGCGAGGTCGCCGTCGCCCTGGTAGGTGAATACAATGTTCGCCGGGTTCGCCCGCTTGATGCCGGTCGCAACCGCCGGTGCGCGCCCGTGCGACGCCTGCTGCATATCACATTCAAAATAGTTATAAGCAAATACGGAGCAGCCAACCGGCGCAACGCCGATCGTCTTTCCCTCGATCCCAAGCTCGTCGATTACCTCTGCAACAAGCCGGTGGATGATACCGTGGGTACATCCCGGACAGTAGTGCAGCGTCACATCGCTCAGCGCGTGCGGCCTTTCAAATACCTTCGCCATTACCGAACACCTCCGTCTATTTCCTTGATTTTCGCTACGATCTCAGCAGGCGTCGGCACCGTACCGCCCGTCCTGCCGAAGAAGAATACGTCTTTCTTCCCGTTTACGGCAAGCTTAACATCCTCAACCATTTGGCCTGTGCTCATCTCTACGCTCAAAAATGCCTTCGCCGTATCCGCCGCCTTGTTAAACGCCTCTACCGGGAACGGCCACAGCGTGATTGGGCGGATTAATCCGGCTTTGATGCCCTCTGCACGCAACGCCTTAATCGCATTTTTTGCAATACGCGCCGTCGTGCCATACGCCGCAATGATATAGTCGGCGTCTGCCGTTTCATACTCTTCAAAGCGCGCTTCCTTCGCGCGGATGACATCGTAACGCTTCTCGCGCTCCCAAACGAGCTCTTCAAGCTCCTCCGGCGTGATATAAAGCGAATTGATGATATTGCGCTTCCGCTTCATCTGCGTCCCTGTCGTCGCCCATGTCTTTTCCGGTACGGGCAGCTTCTCCACCGCTTCAAATGAAATCGGCTCCATCATCTGCCCGAGCGCGCCGTCGCCCATGATCATAACCGGCATCCGGTAAATGTCGCCCAGGTCGAACGCCAGCGAGGTCAGGTTTACCATCTCCTGCACCGAGCTCGGCGCAAGTACGATCAAATGGTAATCGCCGTGGCCGCCGCCCTTTGTCGCCTGGAAATAGTCCGACTGCGCCGGCTGGATTCCGCCAAGCCCCGGGCCGCCGCGGACGATATTAATGATAACGCACGGGAGGTCGGACCCTGCAATGTAGGAAATCCCCTCCTGCTTTAAGCTGATTCCCGGGCTCGACGAACTCGTCATAACGCGCGCGCCCGCGCCTGCGGCACCGTATACCATGTTGATTGCCGCAACTTCGCTCTCAGCCTGCAAAAACAGGCCGTCAACCTTCGGCATTTTCTTTGCCATATACGCGGCAAGCTCTGTCTGCGGCGTGATTGGATAGCCAAAGAACAGCCGGCACCCCGCCTGGATTGCAGCCTCAGCCAAAGCTTCATTGCCTTTCATCAAAACTTTATCTGACATTTTTTATTTCCCTCCTAATTCGCTCTCTCTCAACGAGGCTCGCTTATTTTTCCACCTCAATGACGCAGTCCGGGCACATTGTCGCACAGAACGCGCAACCAATGCACTTTTCCTGCTCGATGACCTCAGCCGGGTGGAAGCCCTTTGCGTTCATCCTGTCTTTGCTCATCACGACGATCTTTTTCGGGCAAACCGTGGTGCAGAGCTCACAGCCCTTACATTTATCCTCGTTGAACGTAACCTTTGCCATGGAAAACACCTCTCTTCAAAAAGATTAATAAGATAGTTGTAAATATAATGAAAGCCCAAACGCCTTGTCCTTCAAAGCGTCCGGCAATTGCTTGCACAAGTCCTGCTTTGCCGCGACGTATGTGTACGGCAGCTTCGCCTTCTTTGCGGCCTGCGCCACAACCGCGTCGCCGGCAACAATGTCGCTTACCTCTGTTTCGGACGACAAATTTGTGTTGTTGATCAGGTCGGTAATCGTCAGGCGCGACGCCTTCTCAATGTCGATCATATACTCGATCGCCTCGTCCGCCGTCGCCGTAAGCGGACGCTTCGCATTGATGACGAAATACATCCGGTACCCCTCGCGCTCAAACAGCTTCTTGTACGCGCCGAGCGCATAGGCGCCATCCTCGTCGCCGCCCACGTCGAACACGACGACCGTGTCCTTCTCCTCAAAGACGCGCAGAATATCCGGCGGCATCATCTGCATTTCCAGATTCGAGTTGGCAAACAGCGGCGCAATGACCGCGATGCCCTTTTCCTCGAGTGCCTCCTTCGCGTCCAGCGTACGGAAATACGTGTTGACGATGTCGCAGTCGACGATCGTCACCTTTTTCCCCTCCGCCGCCTGCTTCATCGCATAATTGATCGCGATTTCCGTTTTGCCGCTCCCAAAGTGGCCGACAAAAATATTAATCCTCGGTTCCATCTATCTCCTCCCATACCGGCCCGCCCTCCGGCGCCGGCATACACAGCTTGTATTGTACAAAACGGCAAGCACGCTCGCAAAATAGAGGGCTTCCCGTTTTCTAATGACTTCTATATTGTAGCACAAAATCACGCCGAGTGCAACACCTTCGTGATATGAATTTCGTGCTTTTTGCTATTTCTTAGGGCATTATCAAGTAATTTGACAGAAAAGAAGACGAAAACTGCCGCCGCCAAAGCAGAAACTATGCTGATTGGCTCGCTGTGCAGCCACGAATCCGCTGCAAAATACGCCGCAAACAGCGCCGCCAGCGGCAATAAATACAAGAGCGCCGCCAGGCCGAGCACCCCTTTTGTATCGGATTCCAGCACGACGCGGTCGCCGGGATGCACGTCCTCCGTACAGTCGATTTTGGCGCGCACCTCCTGCGTCCCGGGCGTACAGCCGCCCTTGCACGCGCCGCAGTTTTCGCCGCACATACTCGTCTTCATTACCAGTACCGACGCGTATCCCTGTTCGATTTGCAAAACCGTTCCCGCCTGCCGCATAATTGTCCCTGCCTTTACACATTTACCCGTATTACAGCGTTTGTTTCAGCCTATCCGCCTCAGCGAGCAGCTCCCGCGCATGGGAGCGCGTCGTATCCGTCACCGTGAGGCCGCCCAGAATGCGCGCAAGCTCCTCGACCCGCTCCATATCACTCAGCCGCCGCACCCGCGTCGAGGCCGCAGTCGCGCTCGTCTCTTTTTCAATCAAATAGTGCGCGTCCGCCGCGCTCGCAATCTGCGCAAGATGGGTAATGCAGATGACTTGCTTCCGCTTCGCAATTTTGCACAGCTTCGCCGCAATCTTGCCCGCCGCGCGCCCAGATACGCCCGTGTCGATCTCGTCAAAAATCAGCGTCCCAACCGCGTCGCTGTCGGCCAAAACCGTTTTGAGCGCCAGCATGATGCGCGACAGCTCGCCCCCGGAGGCGATTTTCGAGAGCGGCTTGACCGGCTCGCCCGGGTTGGTGGAGATCAGGAATTCTACCTTGTCAACGCCATTTTTCCCGTACGGCGCCGCCTCAATCCCGACACGGAACACGACCTTTTCCATGTCAAGGTCGCACAGCTCTGCCGCCACCGCCGTTTCCATGGCCTGCGCGGCCTCCCTGCGCGCCGCTGACAGCTCCGCCGCCGCCTGCGCCAGCTCTGCTTCACATTCCGCCAAACGCGTGCGGAGTACGTCTGCACTCTCCTCGCCGTCCGTCAGCGCGGCCAGCTCGGCGCATATCCGGTCGTAATACTCTATCGCCGCTTCTACGCTCCCGCCGTATTTCCGCTTGAGCGACGACAACAGCGCGAGCCGCTCCTGCACCGCCGCAAGCCGCTGCGGGTCAAACTCTACCGCATCGCGCGCGGTACGCGCCGCTGAGGCAATGTCACTTACTTTATACACCACGTCGGCCAGTTCCTGCGCCGTTTCTTCCAGCCGCGCATCCAGCGCCGCCGCCTCTGACAGGCACCGCGCCGCCGCCGACAGCGCGTCGTAGGCCGTAAACTCCCCTTCATACAGCACGGAATAACCGTCGGAGAGCGCGCGGAGGATGTCCTCCGCGCCGGCGAGCAGTTTCTCCTCCGCGATAAGCTCCTCCTCTTCCCCTTCCGACAGCTGCGCCTTTGCCAGCTCGTCGCATTGGAAGGTCAACAGCTCGATTCGCTCCTGCCGCTGCGCTTCGTTTTCCGTCCGCTCCTGCAATTTCTTTTGCAGGGACAGGTATGTTTCATATACCGACTGGTATTGTTCCTTTAACGGATTGGTTTTATCTTTTGCCAAGCTGTCGAGAAAGTCGATGTGCCGCGCGCTCGACAGGAGCGCCTGGCTGTCGTGCTGTCCGTGAATGTCGACTAAAAACCCGCCAAGCTCACGCATGGCGGCCGAGGTCACAAGCACTCCCCCGACCCGGCACGTGCTTTTCCCCGCTTCTGAAATCTGCCGCGTGAGAAGCAACTCCCCATCTTCTGCTTCCGCGCCATACTCCTCCGCCAGCGCGCGCGCCTGCTCCGGGATATCGGAGAATACCGCCTGTACGAGTGCATTCTTTTCCCCGTGGCGGACCATCTCCTTCCCGCCGCGCTCTCCCAGTATCAAATTGACCGAGCCAATGACGATCGACTTGCCCGCGCCCGTTTCGCCGGTCAGCACGTTCAGCCCCGCGCCCAGCTCGATCTGCGTTTCGTCTATGACCGCAATATTTTTGATATGTAACTCCGTAAGCATCGCTGCCCACCTCCGCCTGTCTATGCGCCCGCCTGCATATCCCTTAAAATTTTGGTCAGCTCCTTGGCGCGCTCCTCCGACTCAGTCACAATGATGAGCGTATCGTCGCCCGCAATTGAGCCGAGTATCTGCTGCCCGATCGAGCTGTCCACCGCCGCGCCTGCCGCCTGTGCCATGCCAGACAGTGTCTTGACGACAATCGTATGCAGCGCATATTCCACACTGATGACCGACTGGGAAAAGATGGTCATATGCTTCGACGTATGCGCAACCACATTCGCCGGAAGCGCATACTTGTATCCCTTGCCGGCGGCAACCTTCACGAGCCCCAGCTCCTTGATATCGCGCGACACCGTCGCCTGCGTCACAGGAAACCCCTGCTCGCACAGCTTCTGCGTCAGCGCGCTCTGCGTCACCGTATCCGACTGGGATATAATATCAAGTATTTTTGCATGCCGTTTGTTTTTCATCCTGTTCCTCCCGTGAACCAGAGAGCGGTCTACTTTCCTAAACCGCGTTCATTGAGCTTTTGCCGTATGGTATCGTAAAATGTCTTATCACTGATCTTTACCAGCTTTGTCGTATATTCCGACCTTGCCGCGCAGACCTTGTCCCCCGCGTGGAGACGCATCCCCTGCTGCCCGTCCGCGCTTACAAACGCCTCGCCCTCGTCATGCCCGTCCTCCAGCTCGACCGCCACGCCGCCGGACAAGGGCAGCACCATTGGGCGCGTGTGCATTGTGTGCGGGCATACCGGCGTAACGAGAATCGCCTCCAAAGACGGGTCCAGGATTGGCCCCCCCGCCGAGAGCGAATACGCCGTCGAGCCGGTCGGCGTCGACAAAATCACACCGTCTGCGACAAAGGAGTCGAGCAGGTGCGCGCCGACAAGCGTCCGCAGGCCAAGCAGGTGCGAAAACGACGCGCGCGACACAACAATGTCGTTGAGCGCATGGAAGGTGCGTACACGCTCGCCGCCGCGCAGCACGTCCGCGCGCAGCATGAACCGCTCCTCCACCGTAAACTCATCCGCCAGCAGGCGCTCCGCCGCATATTGCATATAGGGCGGCTCCACCTCCGCCAAAAAACCCAAATGGCCAAGGTTAATCCCCAAAACCGGCACATGGTAGCGAGATACCTCCCCCGCCGCTGCGAGGATTGTCCCGTCACCACCGAGCGCGACGGCAACGTCCGCATGCAAAAAAAGCTCCTGCTCCTCCACATACTCCGCACCGCCGCCAACCACGCTGTGCTGCTTCGCCATACGAACTGCAGCCCGGCCGCCGATTGCAGCAATTAATTCTTTTGTGTAACGGTATCCGGTATCACGCGCCGTATTTGGCACAAGCGCAATGGTTTTCACACAATCACATCCTTATTATCATTATATATAAATCCGCCTAGGAC
>DVOF01000017.1 GCA_018713805.1 Candidatus Aphodoplasma excrementigallinarum
GTTCAAATTATGATTACAATGGCCATCTATATGGTAGCGGTCATCGTAATCGGCATTGCATTTGCAAGAAGGGCGAATAAGAGCTCGGAAGACTATTTCCTTGGCGGGCGGACGCTTGGCCCTTGGGTTACGGCCATGAGCGCGGAAGCGTCGGACATGTCCGGGTGGCTGCTGATGGGGCTTCCGGGCGTCGCATACTGGTGCGGCATTGCGGACGCGGCCTGGACGGCGATTGGCCTTGCAGTTGGTACATATGTCAATTGGCTTATCACATCAAAAAGGCTGCGCCGCTACAGCGAGAAGGCGGGTAACGCCATAACGCTGCCGGAGTTTTTCTCGAACCGTTTCCACGAAAAGAGCAAGGTTGTCATGACGATTGCTGCGCTGTTTATCCTGATATTTTTCACGGTATATGCGGCGAGCTGCCTTGTTACGTGCGGTAAGCTGTTTTCCACCCTGTTTGGGCTTGACTATGTACCCATGATGATCGTTGGGGCTGTTTTTGTCCTCGTTTACACGATCATCGGAGGGTTTTTGGCTGAGAGTGCGTCGGATTTCATGCAGGCTATTGTAATGATTGTTGCGCTCGTTGTTATCGTTGTGACCGGCACCGTTGCGGCAGGCGGGCTGGGCGCCGTGATTGATAATGCGAAGTCGATCCCGGGTTTCCTCGACTTTTTCGGGATTGCCACACCGGTTACGGTGGACGGGGTACAGCAGGTGGTAAACGGCGAGCCGCAGTTTGGCGCCGCCGGGAGCTATGGCATCTTGAATGTAATTTCCAATGTGGCATGGGGGCTCGGCTACTTTGGTATGCCGCAGGTGCTTCTCCGCTTTATGGCTATCCGCAGCGAGCGTGAGCTTACCCGTTCGCGGCGCATCGCGACTGTATGGGTTGTGATTTCGCTTGTGGTAGCCGTGTTTATCGGCGTAGTTGGACGGACGTTATATCCCGACGCGCTGCTTACCAAGTCTTCTGCGGAAAATATATTTATCCAGCTTTCCACAGGGTTGCTGCCTGCTGCGCTGGCCGGGTTTGTTATGGCGGGGATACTTGCCGCCACGATCAGCTCGTCTGACTCGTATTTGCTCATTGCAGCTTCGGCATTCTCGAAAAATATCTATCAGGGGCTCTTGCACCGGAAAGCGAGCGATAAGCAGGTTCTGATGATTTCTCGTATCACGCTGCTTGTCATTACGGCCATTGCTATTGTGATTGCATTGGATGAGAACAGTGTCATCTTTACCATCGTAAGTTTTGCGTGGGCAGGGTTTGGCGCGACGTTCGGGCCGCTCATGCTCATGAGCCTGTTCTGGAAGCGGATCAACCGCGCTGGAGCCGTTGCGGGCATGATAGGCGGCGGCGTTATGGTATTCGTATGGAACCTGCTCGTGCGTCCGCTCGGCGGCATGTGGGACATTTACGAGCTTTTGCCGGCATTTTTGTTCTCCTGCCTGTGCATTGTTGTGGTGTCGCTGCTTACGGCGCCGCCCTCGGCGGAAATGCAGAAAGAGTTCGATGAGGTTCGCGCCGGGGTATAATGCAAGCGCGGCTTATATTATTAAGTATAAAAGCGGCGGTATCGCATATGGTACCGCCGCTTTTGTTATTTTAGGTAACTTGCAGAAATCACAATTTTTATAAAGTGTAACAAAACAGGAGAAAATTTGGCCGGATTTTTAATGAAATCCACCTATGCATTTTGCGGCAAATTAACTTGTTTTGCGTGCATTTTCGTGCTATAATAGTCAAAGATATGATATTGTTTATTTTTTATCAAATCATGATGGCTTAGGGCGCATCTTGATTTTTATATAGGATCCATAGTACAAATCCGGTCTTATTTAACAAAGGAGGAGAATGACGTGGAGAATTGTTTTAGAAAAGGATTGTCTTTCGTAGTAGTGCTGTGCATGTTGCTGACGCTTGCTGCGCCGGCTGCATTTGCGGCGGAACCGTCCGCTACGGCGGAAAATTCCGCGGTGGTAGCAACGCAGGCGGAGCTGCGCGCGGCGCTGGATAACCAGGAGATTACCAGCATCGTGCTGAGCGGCGACATTGCATTTACAGAGGTTTGGACGCCGGCTGTCGTGGAGGCAGGGCGTACGCTCACCATTGACGGCGCGGGATATACCATTTCGGATATGGTAGTCAACGGTTATTTGCTGGAGTCGACGCCAGGCCCGCAGGGCGGCGGCGGAAACTGCGACTACTATTCCGGCTTTATCGGGAATAACTTCGGTACGCTGACGGTCAACAACCTGAAGTTTACCAACGCATTGGTTGACATGGAAGTAAGCAGCCCGGAGTCGGAGGGCTCGAGCATTCTGGCGGTCGTTTGCGCCAACAATCAGGGCGGGACGGTCGTATATAACGACGTAGAGGTTGACAACAGCGTAGTGAAGGGATATACCAAAGCGGGGATTTTGCACGGCTTTACGCAGGGGGCGGGTACCTTTACGGCAAACCATTGTGCAGTTACAAACTGTGAGGTTGTTGTAGAAGCGGACGGATATGCCAAAGAGGCGGCATTCAATGGCCTGATCATCGGCTATGACGGCAATGGTAAGGCAACGACAAACGGTATCCGTTTAGAGAACAATACCGGCTCGGTTGACGAATCGGTCGACTGGGGCGATGTTGAGCTTCAGACGGCAGAGGATGGGCTGATTTATGCCCAGACCGGCGGCTACACCTATGGCCTGTACTCTCCTACATACGCAAAAGGCCGCTCGTATGGCGACGGTGCGGTACAGTTTGCCGCGGAGGTCGGCGGCTACCAGTACGAAACGCTTGCCGGCGCGCTTGCAGCTGCAGGGGACGGGGATGAAGTTGTCCTTCTGGCCGATGTAACGACGGACGGCGCTGCGTGCGACTATAAAGGAACCGATTCGATTTCGATTGATTTTAACGGCAAAACCCTGACGGGCGACAATGGGAACATGGCGCTCCGCGTCAACGGTACGGGCGGCGCAGAAGCAGTGCTGCACGGCGGCACGATCAAAGCGGACGACACGACGTATTGCACAGTCGGCATAGGCCCGGGGAACAAGGTTACGCTCAAAGATATGACGCTTTTAAACTCCATGCACAATGGCGTGAGCGTTAAGCCGTTTGCAAACGGGGAAGTGACGCTCGACGGCGTAACGGTAACGTCGACGAACGGTGCAGGCGGAACCGATGCAAACAGCGGTACCGTCAATATCTATAACAGCACCTTCCATCAAACTGGCTACTACGATTGGTGCAGCACGAGCGCCGCGGTCAGCAGCATAAACGCGCCCGGTACGCTCAATATCTACAGCGGTGACTTCTACAGCGATTCGTACGGGCTGTACATATTCAGCAGCGGCGGCACCATCAATGTATACGGCGGTACGTTTGAGGCGCGTGACAGAGCTGTGCTGAAGGCGGATCTGGATCTAAACTCCTACCCGGACGCGGTGGGAACGATCAACATCTGGGACGGCAGCTTCAGCGGTACATTTGATATAACGGACAAGGTTACGCTTGCCATCCGCGGCGGCACGTTTGCCAATACGGGCCTGACGGCGGAAGAGTTTGCAAAATACGTGGTAAGCGGTTATGAAGTAGAGGAGCAGGATGGCGCGTTCACCGTATTGCCGCTTGCGGCGGAGAATGTGGTTGCGACTATTGGCGAGCAGCAGTTTGCAAGCATTTCGGACGCCGTGCTTGCGGCACAGGCGGGAGACACGGTCGTGCTGAACAGGGATACGACAGAAAATGTAACGGTTGACGCGGACGACGAGCTGACGTTTGACCTGAACGGCCATGTCATGACCGGGCTTTTGACCGTGAACGGCAGCCTGGTGCTTGAGGACAGCACGGCGACGGAGGAACCGGTTGTCAGCAGCGATTACGAAACGGTGACGTATACTTCCGGTAAGATTATCAGCAGCGGGACGGCGGTCCTTGTTGAAAACGGCGGCTCTTTTGTGATGAAGAGCGGTATGGTTGAGTCGACGGGCAATATCGGCGTTGCGGTATACGGCGAGGATTCTGCTGCAAACTGGGCTACGCCGGTACACAGCACGGCGGATATCCAGGGCGGCTACGTATATGCACGCGAGTTTGGTGCGGCAGTCTATGGCAGCGGCGCGGAGCTTACCGTTTCCGGCGGCGTGCTGGAGACGATTGACAATGCGGTCGTGGGTGGAAACGGGACAACCAATGCAACGACGAACTTTGGCGGTACGACGATTAACATCACCGGCGGTACGATGATCGGGCACATCGTAAGCGGCGGCTACATTGCCTGCGGCGTATATCATCCGCAGTCTGGCGACCTCAACATTACGGGCGGCACGATCTATGTAGACGGCGGCGTTGGCATCCTGATGCGTAACGGTGCGCTGAACTTTACGGATGGTACTGTAATAGCAACTGGGACGGCGTCGGGCGGCGTCGGCGACGCGAGCATCGCGCTTCCGAGCGGCCATGCGGTTGTGATCGACTATCTCAAGGGCTATGACCACAACAATGAAACAACGGACAGCCGCGCTGTCAGCATTGCAGGCGGCAGCTTCCAGGCCGAGGTTGGAACGGCTTTTGAAAACATGGACGAAACGCAGGTAAGCAAGGTTGTGACCGGCTTTATCACCGGCGGCACGTTCACGAAAGACCCGTCTGCATTTGTTGCGGACGATTCTATGGCTGTTGGAAGCAGCGACATTTATACCATAGAGGAAAAGCCGGCTTTACAGGACGCACAAGTGGAAATAAGCGCTGGTATTCCAGTAGCGGACGTAGCGGAAGGCGTGGAGCTTCCGCAGGGCTTTGACACGGCGTTGCTGGCCACCGCGGCGGCCGACGGGCTGACCGGTTCTGTCGGCGCGGTTGTGAAAAACGAAGTCGACGACGAGCTGGTAAACAGCGCGATTGAGCAGCTGCAGCCGCAGCAGGACGAAACGGTTACCATCGTGGTGGAGCCGTACCTGCAGCTTTCGGTTACTGGCTATGACGGCGAAAACGGCAGCATGACGTATGATATCAAGGCAATGTATAACATCAAGGCGACAACTGCAGCGGCGGAAGAGGACAGAAATGAAGAGAACACGGTTGTCATGGACAACGACATTTTAGAGGTCGACGTCCCAATCACGGTTACGGTGCCGGTTCCGGCGGGCGTATTCGGCACGGACAGCCTGTATGTGGAGCATGAAAAGGATAACGGCACAGTTTACCACTATCCAGCTGCATTGGATACGGGAAATAATATGGTAACCTTTACAACGGGGAACGGGTTCAGCCTGTTTACGATTGCAAACGATGCGCGGACTGGTACGGTCTTGTTTGTAACGGAGAGCGGCGGCGCGTTCGACACAAGAACGTATACCGCGCTTGATCTGGGGACAAGTCTTCCGAAAGGCCCGGAAAAAACGCATTATTCCTTTGATGGCTGGAAGATCGAAGGCATCTTGTATAATCTGGTAAGTGATAACCTGTTGACGGCAATCGACGGACAGACTGTGACGGCGACGCCGCAGTATACAAGAACGTCAGGCACCGGAACCGGCGGCCCATCCATCTCGACGTCTTATTATGACGTTACGGTGGAAGGCGCGGCGAACGGTACCGTGTCGGCGGACCGTACCCGTGCGCCCGAGGGCAGAACGGTAATGATAACGGTTAGGCCGAATGAGGGCTACGCAGTGGATACGGTTTCCGTAGTGGAAGACGGCGGCAGCGCGGTAAGCGTGACGAAAAAGAGCGATTCGACTTATACCTTTACCATGCCGGATGCAGACGTAACGGTAAGCGCGTCCTTTAAGCAGGAAGACACAGACCCGGATAATCCGGATAATCCGGACGACCCGGATACCACGGAGTGGGAGAACCCGTTTACGGACGTGGCGGAAGGCGACTGGTTCTACGACGCGGTAAAATATGTCCATGAAAACGAAATGATGGTAGGTACGTCGGATGCGCTGTTTGGCCCGGATGACACGACGACCCGGGCGATGATCGTCACGATCCTTTACCGGCTCGAGGGTTCGCCAGCGGCAGCAGGCTCTTCGTTTGCGGATGTGGCGGCGGACGCTTACTATGCAGACGCAGTTGCATGGGCGGCGCAGAACGGCATTGTCATGGGCTACAGCGATACGCAGTTTGCGCCGGACGACAACATTACGAGAGAGCAGATGGCGTCGATCCTGTATCGGTATGCTTCCTACAAGGGCTATGACGTTTCCGCCCAGTCGGAGCTGACCGGCTATACGGACATATCCGCAATCAGCGACTATGCGCTGACCGCTATGAAGTGGGCGAATGGATCCGGATTGATCAACGGGCGCACCGATACGACCATTGAGCCGCAGGAGAGCGCAAGCCGGGCAGAGGTTGCGGCAATCCTGATGCGTTTCTGCGAGAATGTTGCAAAATAGTTGAAATGCCGTGAATCGGTAAAGCAGGGAATGTGAAAAATAATAGGGCCTGGTATCCCAATATGGATGCCGGGCCCTGTTTTTTGTTGAAACCGATGATTTCCTGTAAGGCGAATCATACTAAAATTACACGTTACAGGCCGTTAATTTTGAGATTGTTATAGAATTGACAAACAATAGGGGGCGTGCTATAATAAAGCCATAGAAGCGTAACGGGGAACTGACTATAGGTGTCACTATAGCTGGTGGTTAGCTCGTTCTAACCAAAATCCTCAATTAAATTAGGAATGGAGGGAACCGGAATGAAATTGGTATTGCTGCGCCACGGGGAAAGTACGTGGAACTTGGAAAATAAATTTACAGGTTGGACGGACGTCGACCTGTCTCCGAACGGGGTTTTGGAGGCGCAGGAGGCGGGCAGGCTGCTGCGCGAGAGCGGCTATGACTTCGACCTTTGCTATACGTCTTATCTGAAGCGGGCGATTCACACGCTAAACAATGTGCTGGAGCAAATGGATCGGGAATGGCTGCCCGTTATCAAAAGCTGGAAGCTGAACGAGCGTCATTACGGCGCGCTGCAAGGGCTGAACAAGTCGGAAACAGCGGAAAAGTACGGCGCACAGCAGGTAAAAATCTGGCGCAGGTCGTTTGACGTACAGCCGCCGGCGCTGACGGAGGCGGACGAGCGGAATCCGGCGCGGTGCGCGCAGTACCGCGACGTCGAGGCGGCGCTTCTGCCGCTGGCAGAGAGCCTGAAGGATACGATTGCGCGGACGGTTCCCTATTTTGAGGAGGAAATCCGCCCGCAGATGGAAAGCGGCAAACGCGTGCTGATTGCGGCGCATGGCAACTCGCTGCGCGCGCTGGTGATGCACTTTGAGCATATGACGCCGGAGGAGATCATGGAGGTCAACCTTCCGACCGGCGTGCCGCTCGTATACGAGCTTTCTGAGGGTTTTCAGGTAGTGAAAAAGGAATACCTGGGCGACCCGGAGGTTATAGCGGCGAAGATGAACAAGGTTGCGGCGCAGGGGAGCGCGCCGGCGAAAGGGTGAAACGCCTTTCCGAAAATATGAAAAAAGAAACAGGTGATATTATGTTAAAATTAGAGAATATATGCTGGACAGCGCCGGACGGGAAACGTGTGCTAAATGGACTGAGCGACACGATTCCGGACGGGAAGCTGGTTGCCATCACGGGCCCGAACGGGAGCGGCAAGACGACGCTCGCCCGCCTTATTGCCGGGATCGAACAGCCGAGTGCGGGGCGTATCCTGCTCGACGGCGAAGATATAACAAGTTTGGACGTCACGGAGCGCGCCCGCCGGGGTATCAGCTTCGCGTTTCAGCAGCCGGTCCGCTTCAAGGGGCTGACGGTACGCCAGCTCATCGAGATCGCTGCGGGGAACAACATGAAAACCGACCGGCTCTGCGACATTTTGAGCAGCGTTGGCCTGTGTGCAAACGAATACTTGAACCGCGAGGTCAACGATACGCTTTCCGGCGGGGAAATCAAACGGATTGAGATTGCGACCGTGATTGCGCGCCACACAAAGCTGACGGTCTTTGACGAACCGGAGGCAGGGATCGATTTATGGAGCTTTGCAAACCTGATCCAGGTGTTCCAGCGTCTGCGGGAGACGCTTTCCGGCACGCTGATTATTATATCCCATCAGGAGCGTATCCTACGGATTGCAGACGAAATCATGCTCTTAGACGGCGGCAGGATTCGTGCGTCCGGCCCGGCGGACGAAATGCTGGGCAATGTGCTGAAGGCGGACAGCGCGATGCGTGCATGTCATAAACAGGAGGCGGTATTTAATGAATGAGATCACGAAACAATTGCTGAAAAAAATATCGGACTTTAGCGAGCAGTTTACCGGCGCTTTTAACATCCGCGAGGACGGGTGCAGCGTCGGGCGGCAGTCAAGCAAAAATATCCACATTGAAACAAAATCGGACCAGCCGGGGCTGGACATCCGGATTCTGCCCGGAACGAGCGGGGAGTCGGTCTATATCCCCGCCTGTGTAACGCACGGCGACGTGGACGATCTGGTGTATAACGACTTTTATGTCGGCAAGGACGCGGACGTTACGATCATAGCCGGGTGCGGCGTTCATACGGAGAACGGCGAGCCGGCCCGCCACAACGGCATCCACCGGTTTTTCCTTGAGCCGGGCTCGCATGTGAAATATGTGGAAAAGCATATCGGAACAGGGAAGGGGGCAGGGCTTCGCAGTATTGACCCGGTTACGGAGGCATATCTGGAAGAAAACGCAGTATTGGAGATGGATACCTCGCAGATTGGGGGCGTTGACCATACAGTCCGCGACACAAAGGCAACGCTTGCGGCGGGGGCAAAGCTTCTGATCCGCGAGCGGCTGCTGACTGAGCAGGAGCAGACAGCGGAGACGGCCTTCCAGGTGGAGCTCAACGGCGAGGGTTCCGGCGCGGACATTGTGTCGCGTTCGGTTGCGCGCGGCCGGTCGCGCCAGACCTATACCTCGACCATCATCGGCAATGCGCCGTGCAGCGGCCACTCCGAATGCGACGCCATCATTGACGGGGAGGCATATGTCGACGCTGCGCCGAAGCTGTGCGCCCACCACAGCGATGCAGAGCTGATCCACGAGGCCGCAATCGGCAAGATTGCCGGCGAGCAGATCCTCAAACTCCGCACGCTCGGGCTGACAGAGGAGGAAGCCGAGGCAAAAATTATTGAGGGCTTCCTGGGCTGAGGGCGGTGTGGCCGGGCAATCTGCATGAATATAAATTTGTGAAAAAAGACGGATTGTCAATTGATATTGGATGAATTTTGTGCTAAACTATACATAATCCTTGACAGAATAGGGGAAGTACTGTATGGTGAAGTTTAGCTTAAAGGATTTCCGGAAGTCTGATGAAAATGTTTATATTTTTACCGACCATCTGCCGTTTGACCCAGTCCTGCACACGCATGATTTCATCGAGCTGGTCTACGCGCTGTCCGGAACCGGCGTCCACGAAATCAATGGTGTGGAATATGAGGTAAAAAAGGGCGACTTGCTCTTCATCGACGTTGGGCAGACGCACAGGTTCACGTCCACAAAGGGAAGGCTGTACGTCAATATTATGATCCATCCGCGGTTTATCAGCTCTGAGCTGGTCGGGCATGACAATGTTATGGACTTTTTGTCCCTGAGCCTGTTTGACGAGTTCCAGGGCTATGTGGCAGCGGGGCGGCCTGTCGTCTCATTTCAAAAGGGGGACTCCGCCGAGGTGGAATTCATCGTAAAGCGGATGATCCATGAATTTGAGAGGAAGCAGATTGGCTACCGTGCAATTATCAATAGTTATATGCGGGTTTTGTTTGCAAAAATGTTCCGCGAGATGGATAATGGGGAGAGACGGGACGCAGCCGCGCTGCCGCCGGAGGTAATACAGTACATTGACGAGCACTATTTTGAAAAGCTGTCGCTTCAAAAGCTGGCGGAGAAGACGTACTACAATCCGTCGTATTTTTGCAGGCTGTTTAAACGGACGTACGGCAAGAGCCTGACGCGCTACATACAGGAAAAGCGAATCCAGGAGGCGAGCCGGCTGCTGATCGACACGGATTTGCCGGTGGAAGAAATCTGCCATAAGGTCGGCTATGCGGACAAGGGGACATTCTATCATGTTTTTAAAGCGCAGCAGTCTTTGACGCCGAAAGCGTTTCGGATGAAGCATCAGAAAAAGTAGGCTTTTTGTTGCATTTTCTCTACATAAATGTAAAAATACAACACTTTCTAAGTCAAGAATGCATACTGACACAACCAGAGGTTTCTTATAAAATTATTTTATAGGAAACCTTATTTTTATGTGCATTCTCACACAAAACCAAAGGTCTGAGAAAGGGGATAAAAATCATGTATAAAAAACTGTTGGCTGCACTGGTATGCGTATCCATGCTGCTCAGCGTATTTTCCACGCTGGCGGCGCTCGCAGAGCCGGTGGATGACTTTGCTGCGCTGCGGAGCAGGTGGGACGAGTACCTGACCGGCGGCGACAGCTATGACCTGAGCGATGAAGAGATCAAAGCGCAGGTCGATTCGATTACGGAGACGGCTCAGACACAATGGGACAGCATGAATAAGACAGAGCCGGAGCTTGGCTACCTTTGGGAGGACGTAAACGACTGGTCTACGTCCCATACGATCGCCGATACGGCGACGCGGCTGTACAACCTTGCGCTGGCCTACAGCACGTATGGCTCGACGCTTGCGGGCAACGCTGATTTGCTCGCCGACATCGAGTACGGTTTGACGTGGCTCAACGAGAACAAGTATTCCACGGCCATCGAGCCGTACGACAACTGGTACGACTGGGAGATTGGCATTCCGGGCACGCTCTGCAACGTGCTGATTCTGCTTTACGACGATATGGATCCCGAACTGCGCAGCTCGCTCGTTGATGCGATGCTCAAATACAGCCCCGACCCGGCGAAGTTCAACTATGTCGGGACGAAGGGCAACCCGTCCTCGGGTGCAAACCGCGTATGGCTGTCCATGAACCACTGCCTGATTGGCGTGATCACGGACGATGCGGATAAGCTGACCTATGGCCGGGAGGTACTCGACACGGTTTTGACGTATGTGGATTATGAAAACGTAGGCAAGGAGACCGTCAGCGACGGCTTTTACGACGACGGTTCGTTCATCCAGCATACGAGATTTGCCTACAACGGGGGCTACGGCCTGTCGCTCATCACGGAAGTGGCGGACGCGATCTACCTGCTCGGCGGTACGCAGTGGGAGCTGATGAACAGCAATATCGTATATGATTGGATTTATGACTCGTATGAGCCGTTTATGTACAAGGGCGCGCTCATGGATATGGTTTCGGCGCGCGAGCCGGCGCGCTATTACCGCACCGACCACACGGCGGGCAAGAAGTTTATGACGACGCTGACCGTTCTGGCGCAGAATGCGCCGGAGGAGCATAAGGCGGCGTTTGAAAGTATGATCAAGCTCTGGGCGAGCGAGGACACGACGAGCGACTTTTTGTCCAATATGTCTATCTATACCCTGCAAAAGGCGCAGGATATCATGGAAAACGCGGCACCGGCGGAGCCGTGGCGCGGCTACAAACAGTTCCCGGCCATGGACCGCGCCGTATACCACGGCGAGGACTATGCGGTCGGTCTGGCGATGTACTCCTACGACCGGACGCACAGCTATGAGATCACAAACAGCGAGAACAAGCGCGGCTACTATACGGCTGCGGGCGCGCTGTATCTGTACAACGACGACCTGCTGCAATACAGCGAGGACTACTGGGCGACGGCAAAATACTACCGCATGCCGGGCACAACGTGCTTCACTGATACAGGTATTAAAGAAAACTCCAAGAGCAACAATTTTGCCGGCGGCACCGATATGGACGATACATACGGCGTTTCAGGCATGATATATACGCCGCGCGGCGCGGAAAATGCGCTGACAGGGCTGGAAGCACGCAAGTCGTACTTTATGTTTGACGACGAGGTGGTTGCGCTTGGCACGGCAGGCTCGGAAATGGATAAAAACGTTGAGACGATTGTTGAGAACCGGAGATTAACCGGCGATGGCACAAATACCTTTACGGTCAATGGCGAGCCGGTTCTGACCGACGCGCCGATCAAGACCGGCGGCTGGGCGCTGTCCACGAATGCAAACTATGCCCACCTGGCTGGCAACGTAGAGGGCGCGGATATTGGCTACTACTTCCCGGGCGGCGCAGATATCCAGGCTTCGCGTTACATCAATACCGGCACTTGGAAGGATATCAACGATAAATATTATACAACGGATGAAAAGTCGGGTAATTACCTTGGCATCCGGTTCAATCATGGTAAAAAGCCGGCACTGGGCGAGGACACGTATGCGTACGCGCTGCTCCCGAATAGGACGGAAGAGGAGACAAAGGCGTATAACGACAATCCGGATATTGAGATTATCAAAAATGATGAAAAAGCACAGTCGGTAAAGGAAAAGACGCTGAATCTAACCGGAGCGGTATTCTTTACGGATGAAACTGTGGTTGCAGGCCCGCTCCAGAGCAACAAAAAGGCAACGGTTATGATCAAGGAAGGCACGGACGGCCTGCTTGACGTATCGGTCAGCGACCCGACGTGGGACAACGACGGTACGATCGAATTGGTTATCAATGCGCCGTACGTATCCACGGTGAGCGCAGACCCGACCATTACCGCAGCGGCGGAAGGCGATAAGACAAAGCTGACAATCAATGTTGCGGGCCAGCACGGCAGCGCGCAGAAGGCACAGATCAAGGTCGGCGGCGCGCTCACAAATCTGCCGGAGATCGAAGAGCCGGAACCCGAGCCGGAACCGGAACCGGAGATTGTACCGGACAAGACAATCCTTAAGGACGATTTTAACGATCTGACTGTCGGTACCACGGGCAAAAAGGTTGCTGCGTCGAGTCGCGGCGCGGGCTGGTCGAATAACAAAATTTTCTATGCGGATAGCAATGTGATTCAGAATGACCCGCATAATGCGGCGAATAAGGTTGTCATGGTTCCCGTTCCCAAAACGGACCAGGGCCAGAAGATTTCTACCACTGACGCGATGAAAATTGGCGGACGGGGCAATGCGTGGATTGCGCAGTTCAGGCTCATGTTCAACGCGCCGCCGGCGGCGGACGGCGAGATTGCGCCGGTCAGCAGCGCCGACACGACGGAGTCGGGCAACAACTTCTACCTGCGTGTAAGAAACAACTCGTCCAATATCTTCTACCTTGCAAAGTTTGACGGCGGCGAGCGGAAGGTGGGGCTTGGGTCAAAGAGTTCGCTTTCCGGCGAGACGGCACAGTTTGACGCCGGGACGTGGGTAGACGTGACGGCGGTGTGCAACATCGACCCGACGGATATGTCGACCGGGACGATGACGCTCTATCTGTATGCGCCGGGCGCAATCACGGATAATCAGGACAACGATACAAAGAAGGACTACGTCGTAATCGAAAAGGAGTTTACGCCGCCGGGTTATCTCGACGGAACAAACAACCAGGCGCCGTTCTACCTCGAGGTTGGCAAGTCGTGCGCGCGTGAGATGAACTGGTGGCTCGATGACGTATACATGTATGAGCCGAACTCGTTTATTTCTTCCATAAGCGAAACGGAGGACGTTTCGACTACAGGGCCGGTTGAGGTTACGTTTAACCACACGGCAGACGTGCGTACGCTGACGGCGGAAAATGTTTCGTTTGTAGACGCTGCGGGCGAAACGGTCGGCGCGTCAAAGGTGGAGTTTGACCCCGACGATTTGAGCAAGATTACGATTACGCCGGAGAAGGAACTCAAGGGCAATACCAAATATACGCTCGACCTGGGCAAGGTGACCGACTGGGTCGGCACGGGAGCGCTTTCGGTAACATTTACGACCGGGGAGGCAACGGGCGCCGAGCCGGAGCCAGAGCCGGAACCGGAAATTGTGCCGGACGTGAACGAAATTGTAGATGACGCGGAAAGCTATTCTATCGGGACGAAAGGCAGCAAGTTTAGCAAGGACAAAGGTTGGGGCACAGTCAGCGACTCATTCACTGTCCGGGAGGATCCGGACCCGGTTGGCGCGGCGCTGGGTAATCAGGTGTTCCGTGTCAAGGCGCCGAGCACAAATGAGGCAAACATTTCGACGCGCGGTACGCGTAACAATGGTTTGCCTATGGTAGTGTCGGGACGTATTTTTATTGACCAGCTGGAAAATGGAAGTAACTTTAACCTGCGTGTGGGCGATTCAAAATCTTCCAAGACACAATATCTGATGCGGATTCAGGGCAGCTCGCTTGAAGTTGCGCCGAATACGAGCAGCACGATGCCGGCAGATTCGTACAAAGTAAAGCCGGGCGAATGGGTCAACTACACGGCCTACTACGGCGCGACACAGAACCGCGTTGTGCTCTATCTGACAGGAGGCGTTACGGATAAGGACGGCCATGATGTGCCATATGTAGTACAGGAGGTTTCTGCTACGCCGAACTCGGCAATTACGAGCGCGACAGGCGGCCGTGGCCCGGAATTCTACGTTACCTTTAAGGAAAATTCACAGGCCAGCTACTATATTGACGATCTTAATTCCTATACGCCGAACTCGTTTGTGTCGAGCATGGAGCAGGCAACCGACGTGCCGGTAGGCGGCCCGATTACGGTAAACTTTAACCATGAGGCGGACGTACGTACGCTGACGGCGGAGAATGTGACCTTCCGTGCGAAAGACGGCTCCACCGTTGCGGCACAGAGCGTGCAGATTGATTATACTGATTTAAATAAACTCGTTATCACGCCGGCGGCCGCGCTTGCCGGACTTACGGAATATACGCTTGACCTGAGCGGCGTAAAGGACTGGAACGGCACAAGCTGCCTGTCCACGACGTTTACGACCGGGATTGGCGGGGATATAGAGCTTGTGCCGATCGAGACGCTTTCCATTGAGGCGCTTACCGACAATTTGATTCAGTCGGAGGGCAAGGCCGAGCCAGTCGTTTTCAAGGCGACGGCGACGCCGCTGAATGTGGACTTAGACACCATTGAATGGTATGTGAATTCGCAGTTGCAGGCGGACAGCAAGGGTGTAAACTTTACCTACACGCCGGCAGCGGCTGGCAGCTATGTCGTTACGGCAAAGGCAAACGGGACAGCAGTCATGAGCAACTCGATCACCATTACGGTTTCCGAACAGGAAATCATCCCGATCACAGACATCAAACTCGACCCGGGCGAGATCACGGTTTGGGCGGACTTTGGCCTTCCGATCGAGCCGAAGGTTACGATAACGCCGTCCGATGCGACGAATCAGGCGCTTACCTGGGCATCTGACAACACGGACGTTGCGACGGTTGACGAAAACGGCAACGTGACGCCGGTTGCGCCTGGCACGGCTCATATTACGGCGACGGCGCAGGATGCGGGTGGAAAGGTGTCCAATTCCTTCACCATCAACGTAACGCCGGCGCAGAACCGCGCCGACGACCAGAAGTTGAACCTTGACCCGATTTCGGGCAAGAATGCACGAATCGACGTAAACGAATACCTCGCATGGCCGGAGAATGTCGGCGAAGGGCAGGTTGCCCTCTGGAGCGGCAATGCAACAGGCGCAATCTCGCTTACGGTGGACGACAGCCTGGAATACGATTTTGACCAGTGGAAGAAGTGGGAACAGGAGTATGGCTTCCCGGCGACATTCTTTGTACCGACCAAGCCGGGCTACATTGAGGAATTTGATTTGTGGCAGGATCTCGTGGACAATGGGATGGACGTACAGTCGCATACGTATGGGCACCTTGATGACGATGAGATTCCAAACCTGTCGAGCGCGCAAAGCATTTATCAGTTCAGTAAGCCGCTTGAGGAGCTTGACAAGTTAGAGGGCGGCGACAAGGCGCATACGCTGGCGTATTCGTACGGCGCAGGTGACGAAAACTATGCACGGAAGTTTTATATTGCAGCAAGAGGCACACAGGGCAAGCTGAACAAGGCGGGCGAGGTCAACTACAACCGCGTCAGCGGCGTCAGCATGAAGAATACGCTCCCGCTCTTCCATACAGAAGACCGGAACACCTCTTCAAAGTGGTCTTTAGAGGCCGCGGTCAAGACGCTGTACGACCCGAGCGGGGAATACAGGCAGTATGGCGTAAGCTATTACGGCGGCTGGTTCGTGATGTACTCGCACGGACTGAGTACAAACAAGAACCCGAACTCCGACTTGAAGAACCTGTATTTGCAGGAGCACCCGAATGCGCCGACAGACGACGACGGCAATATTCTGGACGAGAAGGGTAATAAGGTAGACTTCAGCCTCCGCGCGGTATTTGATTACATGTTTGAAAACTGGATTGGGCCTGCGGTAGAGAACGGCGACATCTGGCTCGACACGTTTACGAATGTGGCGAAGTACGGCCAGGAGCGTGACACCTCAAAGCTCGAGATCACGAATAACACAGACTCGATCACCTATACGCTGACGGACGAGATGGACGACACACTCTTTACCTTCCCGCTGACGGTCAAGATCAAGGTTGACAGCAGCTGGGAGAACATTGAGGCGGTTCAGAACGGCAACAAGCTGCCGATCAAGACGGTTGACGTGGACGGCAGCCGGTATGTCCTCGTTGAAACTGTACCGGATACGGGCGCCGTTACGGTGCAGCCGGGCCAGGGCGGAGTGGCGCCGGATAATATCAGCATCATGGACGGCGTAAGCGTAACGCGCGACGGCGGCGCCATCGCGATTACCAGCACAACGGATATGGACGTTACGGTTTATGCGGCTGTGCTGACGACGGATGAGGAAGGCTATGAGCAGCTCAAGCAGGTAAAAACGTATGACGCTTCGCTGAAGGCGGATACGGAGCAGACCGTGGAGGTTGAGCTCCCTGTTGCAGAAGTGGCGGGAGAAAAGGCAGTCCTGATGGTTTGGGAGGCTGGTACGCTTAAGCCAATCACAAAACAAATCGAACTGTAAACGGAACAAAATAACAGCTTATGTGGAGTCCTGGAAGGCAGTAATTTAAAAGACCGGATGATAAAATCATTCGGTCTTTTGTTATATCAAGTATCAGGAGTATTTTAAAGAATACAAATACAATATAAGA
>DVOF01000211.1 GCA_018713805.1 Candidatus Aphodoplasma excrementigallinarum
ATACGAACCAGATGAAGATGGTAGACAGCAAGATAATCGTACCAGCCTTTTTGATGAAGGACCAGCCGCGCTCCCACATGCTGCGCAATACATTGCCGACCGTCGGCCAATGGTAGGCCGGAAGCTCCATAACGAACGGTGCCGGGTCCCCGGCAAACATCTTCGTCTTTTTCAATATGATACCGGAAACGATGATCGCCGCGATGCCTACGAAGTAGGCGCTCGGGCCGACCCACCACGCATTCTGGAACAATGCGCCCGCAATCAGCGCAATGATCGGCAGCTTCGCGCCACAGGGGATAAACGTCGTCGTCATAATCGTCATCTTGCGGTCGCGGTCGTTCTCAATCGTTCTCGACGCCATAACGCCCGGAACGCCGCACCCCGTGCCGATCAGCATCGGAATAAACGATTTACCCGAAAGGCCGAACTTGCGGAAAATACGGTCCATAATAAATGCAATACGCGCCATATAGCCGCACGACTCCAGAAATGCAAGGAAGATAAAGAGTACGAGCATCTGCGGCACAAAGCCCAAAACAGCGCCAACGCCGGCGACAATGCCGTCAAGGATCAGGCTCTTGAGCCAGTCCGCCGTATTGACTGCATCCAGCCCGCCTTCAACGAGAACCGGGATGCCCGGGACCCATACGCCGTACGCCGCCGGGTCCGGCTCCTCTGCCTCGAGCGCCGCCTCAAAGTCAGCCAATGCGACCGGGTAGCTTTCCTCCACTTCCCCGTCCTCATTCTCAATCTCTGCAACTGCGCTCAAATCCGCCGCAGCAGCCTCCGCCGTAAAGGTATCCAGCGCAGCCGCCATCTCCGTTTCCAGCTCCGCAGCCGCCGCTTCATCCTCCGGCTCCGTCTCCATTGCCGTTACAAGCGGCTCGGTGTCAATCCCTGCTTCTTCTGCCGCGCCGATGTATGCGTCGATTTTCGCCTGCTCGACGTCGTATTCGGCGACGGCTTCCTCATATTCGGACGTCCCGATCCCAAACAGATGGAACCCGTCGCCGAACAGGCCGTCGTTTGCCCAGTCGGTCGCCCATGTCCCGACTGTGGTAACGGAAATATAATATACAATGATCATAACGACTGCAAAGATCGGCAATGCCGCCCAGCGGTTCGTTACGACGCGGTCGATCTTGTCCGAAACCGACAGCTTTTCCTTGTTTTTCTTACGGTAACAATCCTTGATGATCGAGGAAATATAGGCATAGCGTTCGTTGGTGATGATGCTCTCGGAGTCGTCGTCCATCGCGTCCTCCGCCCGCTTGATCAAATCCGACACATTCGGGGCCGACTTCATCAGCGCGGCAATCTTGTCGTCGCGTTCAAACAGCTTGATTGCATAGAAACGCTTCTGCTCCTCCGGCACGTCCGGGCCGAGCTGCGCCGCAATCTCGTCGAGCACGCTCTCCACGTTTGCGTGGAACGTATGTACCGGTGCCGTCCTGCCCTTTTTCTGCGCAAGCGCAACGGCCTTCTGCGCTGCCTCCTTGATCCCCTTCCCCTTCAAAGCGGAAATCGGAAGCACCTCGCAGCCGAGCTTCTGCGACAGCTTTGCATAGTCGATTACGTCGCCGCGCTTTTCCACAACGTCGATCATGTTGATCGCCATCACGACCGGGGTCCCAAGCTCGGTGAGCTGCGTCGTCAAATACAGATTGCGCTCCAGGTTCGTACCGTCCACGATATTGAGGATCGCGTCCGGGCGCTCGTTGATCAGGTAATTCCTCGCCACTACCTCCTCAAGCGTGTACGGCGAAAGCGAGTAAATGCCCGGCAGGTCCATCAGGACAACGTCCTTGTGGCCTTTGAGCTTGCCTTCCTTTTTTTCAACCGTTACGCCGGGCCAGTTCCCCACGAACTGGTTTGCCCCCGTCAATGCGTTAAACAGGGTCGTTTTGCCGGAGTTCGGGTTACCGGCCAATGCAATCTTAATTGCCATTTTATTTTCCCTCCTAAAAATAGTTAGAACTCACTAACTCAGTGCCAAAAAAAATTATTTTACCTCGATCAGCTCTGCGTCAGCTTTGCGCAGCGACAGCTCATAACCGCGGACATTGACCTCGATCGGGTCGCCGAGCGGCGCAACCTTGCGGACATAAATCTCCGTCCCCTTTGTGATCCCCATGTCCATGATCCGGCGTTTTACTGCGCCGCTGCCGGTCAGTTTGGTAACCTGCACCTGCTGTCCACATTTCACGTCTCTCAATGTGCCCATTTCGTCTTCCTCCTCATACTATAATTCGATTTGCCATAGATTTTCCAAGCGCAATCCGGGAATCCTTTACATTGATGATCATATTCCCGGCAAGCTCAGCGACCACGCTGACCTCCGCCCCCTCGACAAAGCCGAGGTTTTCCAGGAATTTACGCGTATCGTCCTTCCCGTTGATTTGCTTTATCAGTTTTTTCTGGCCCATCTCTGCCATCGTCAGCGGCATCATAGCTTCCTCCCTTCAAACCAATAAATATATCAACAGCAAAATTAGTTAGCTTCTGCTAACCTCTACCTTAGAGTTTACTCCAACTAACTATATTTGTCAAGCATTTTTCCAAAAATTTCGGGACGCGCCCTGACAAAAATACGAGAAAACGCCATATATTTTTTGTACAAATCGTTCTGTGCGGTTGCTGAATAAGCCGCCGCGCAACCGATAGTGGTGAGATAGTTGTTGCACGTATCAGGCGTTTTGGCGCAGATTTCCGCGCCAATATTGGCAGAATCGCCGGCAAAGTGTGAAACTTCTTTACTTTTTGACGGTTTTATGGTAAGATATTGGGTAATGTAAGAATATATCATGGAGGTATATTTTATGGAGATTAATTATTCAGAAATCGAAAAAAAGTGGCAAAAGAAATGGGAGGAAAATGGAGTCAATTCCTTTAATCCGAAAAACATAGACCGCAAGCTATACTGCATGGAAATGTTCTCCTACCCCTCCGGGGCGAACCTGCACCTCGGGCACTGGTTCAACTTCGGCCTGTCCGATTCGTGGGCGCGGTTTAAGAAAATGCAGGGCTATGAGGTGTTCCACCCCATGGGCTTTGACGCGTTCGGCCTGCCGGCGGAGAACTACGCCATCAAAACAAACACGCACCCGCGCATCCGGACGTATGAAAGCATCGAAACCATGCGCCGCCAGCTCAAGGAGATGGGCGGCATGATCGACTGGGACCACGAGGTCGTTACCTGCGACCCCAGCTATTATAAATGGACGCAGTGGATTTTTATCCAGCTTTACAAAAAAGGCCTCGCCTACAAGAAAAAGGCGCCGGTAAACTGGTGCAACTCCTGCCAGACGGTCCTGGCAAACGAGCAGGCGGCGGGCGGCGTCTGCGAGCGGTGCGGGAGCCCGGTTATTCAAAAAAGCATGAACCAGTGGTTCCTCAAGATCACCGACTATGCTGAGGAACTTTTGGAAGGGCTGGACAAGCTCGACTGGCCAGAGGCGACAAAAATCCAGCAGCGGAACTGGATTGGCCGTTCCGAGGGCGCGCAGGTCACGTTCCAGGTTGCCGACAGCGACAAAAGCTTCGATATTTATACGACGCGGCCGGACACGCTCTACGGCGCAACGTATGTCGTTTTAGCACCGGAGCACGATCTGGTAAGGGAGATTACGACCGAGCAGCAGCGCGGCGCGGTCGAGGCGTATATCGAGGCGGCGGCCTATGCGACCGAAATCGACCGCCAGTCCACCGAGCGGGAAAAGACGGGCGTTTTCACCGGCGCATATGCCGTTAACCCGGTCAACGGGAAGAAAATCCCGATCTGGATTTCCGACTATGTGCTTGTGTCCTACGGCACCGGGGCAATCATGGCGGTTCCGGCGCACGACACGCGCGACTACGCGTTTGCCAAAAAGTTCGGCCTCGACATCATCGAAGTCATTGAAGGCGGGGACATCAGCAAGGAAGCCTACACCGGCGACGGCAAACTGATTAACTCGGATGTGCTCAACGGCCTTGGAAGCAAAGAGGCCATGCGCAAAATCATAGACATTTTAGAGGAAAAGGGCGTCGGCACCCGGAAGGTCACCTACAAGCTGCGCGACTGGCTGATTTCGCGCCAGCGGTACTGGGGCGCTCCAATCCCGATGATCTACTGCGACCACTGCGGCATCGTGCCGGAAAAGGAGGAATACCTCCCCGTCCTGCTGCCGGACAATGTGGAGTTCCACCCGAACGGGCAGTCGCCGCTTGCGCTGTCTGAAGAGTTTAAAACCTGCACCTGCCCGGTTTGCGGCGGTAAGGCGACGCGCGAGGTAGATACGATGGATACGTTCATGTGTTCCTCGTGGTACGAGCTGCGTTACCTTGACCCGAAAAACGACAAGGAGCCCTTCAGCAGGGAAATGGTGAACAAAATGCTGCCGGTCGACAAGTATGTGGGCGGCAAGGAGCACATCTGCCTGCACCTGATTTATTCGCGCTTCATTACCAAGGCGCTGCGCGACTGCGGCTTTTTCGACATTGACGAGCCGTTCCAGTCCTTGGTGCACCAGGGCACCATCCTCGGGCCGGACGGGTATAAGATGAGCAAATCGAGGGGGAACACGGTGTCCCCGGACAAATATATCAGCATGTATGGCTCCGACGTGTTCCGCACGTACTTGATGTTCGGCTTCAACTACACGGACGGCGGCCCGTGGAGCGACGACGGCGTCAAGGCCATGTCGAAGTTCTTTAAAAAGTTTGTCAACACGTTTGAAAAGGCAATCAACGTAAAAGAATACACCGACCTGATGGATGCGCCGGAGAAGGAGCTCCTTTACACGCTGAACCATACGATCAAGTTCAACACCATGAACCTGCAAAACTTCCAGTTTAACACCGCGGTTTCGCGGCTGATGGTTTTGACGGACGCATTGAACAATTATCTGCAAACGGGGCGGAACTCCAGCATTATCAAAGAGGTTACGTCCTCTCTGGTACAGTTGTTTGCGCCGGCGGCGCCGCATCTGGCGGAGGAACTGTGGAGCATGCTCGGCAACACGGATTCCATCTTCCGTTCCTCGTGGCCGGTCTGCGACGAAAATGCGCTGATCGTCGACACGCTAGAGATACCTGTCCAGGTGAACGGCAAGGTGCGCGCCGTTGTGAAGGTTGCGCGCGAGGCAGAAAAGGAAGAAGTGATCGACACGGCGGCAAAAGCCATTACAAAGTATACGGATGGGAAAACCGTAACCAAGACGATCTACGTCCCGGGTAAGATTTTAAACTTCATTGTAAAATAATTGACGATAAGAAAGAGTGCAGCAAGTTCGCTGCACTCTTTTTAGCTGTATTTCTTTTGTACCCAGTCGGCTGCAACGTCTGCAAGCTGGCAGGCCGCCAGCATTCCGGCATTGCACATCGACACAAATTCCTCCGCTTCATCCAAGTTGGGAAACAGGTCCATAACTTCCGATATACTGTTTCCGTTTGAACAGGCCTGCACGCCGAACGGGAACCGGATATCGGACGGTGCAGTATCCCGAACAACCCGAAAGACCACCTCCGGATCCATTTTGATCAGCTGTGATACCGTTATCCCCATCCACGCTGCGATATATTGCAGCGTGTCCAGCGACGGGTTATAGTCTTCCTGTCCGACCCTCGCCAATGTGTCCTTATCGATTCCGCATTCATACGCCATTTCATCTAAAGACAAATGGTTCTGAAGCCGGAATTCGCATATCCTGTTCATGATTGTCTCTTTGAGTGTCATAAAACTCCCCCCTCATTGCATATTTTACACAAATTATTCCAATAAATCAACGTAAAATCGTACGTTTTTTATATTCTTTGGCCTTTCTCTGTAAAATTGTGTAATTCATCAAAGAAACACCAACTTTATTTCAGCTCAAACAGGCTGAGCTGCCTGCCCTGCGGCGCCTCGCGCTCGATGGTATCGCCTCTCTGCAAACACGCCGGCGCAATGTCCGCCAAAAACGGGGACGGTTCCGGCCCTGTCAGCAGGTAAAGCCGCTCCTTTGCGCGCGTAATCCCGACATAAAACAGCCGCCGTTCCTCTTCGATTTCCGTTTCACGCCCCTTCAGCTCCAGTGGGATAATCCCCTTTTTCACGCCGCAGAGGAACACGGCCGGGAACTCCAGCCCCTTTGCACCATGCAGCGTCATCAATGTCACCGCACCTGCGGCGTAGGCCTTTTTCTCGCCGCGCATGAGGTCGCTTTCCTGCCCCAGCGTCAGATTGCGCAAAAGCTCCTCCATCGTCTTATGGAACACGGACGTATACAAAAGCCGTTTCATCAGCTCCGAATCAGCAACCCCCATCTCCTGCGCCCATTCCTGCAGCAGGGCTTCCGGCTTTTCCTTCGCTGCGCGGGGCGCATATTTTTTCAAAAGTACAGCAACTTCCGGCATATCGGCCGCAAGAGCGCGCCCTGCCTCTTCATCGTCCTGCGCCGCCTGCCAGCGCGCAGCCATTTCCCTTGCAGCCTTTTCTTCATAGCCGGATAACTGTAAATACATCCGAAGGTAAAACGCCTCCCGCCGCCAGAGCAAAAACGAAAAGAAGCAGAGCGCACGGCGCACGGCCGCATCGTTTAAAAAGTCGTCGCGCCCCATCACCACATAAGGGATCCCTTCTTTTCGCAAACAGCTCTCCAGCAGCTCCGCCTGCCGGTGCGTCCGGTACAGGACCGCAATGTCGGAAAAGCCGTACGCCGGCTTTTCCTCCGTCCGGTGCGCATGGTCGTGCGCCGCAAGCATGTCAATTCCACCTACGAGCCGGCCGATCTCCTTTGCCACATAGATCCCCTCCGACAAAGGGCTTTGCGCCGTCAGCAGGCTGACCTTGTCCCCGTCCGGGCGCTGTGCCGCGATCTGGCGCCCACCGGCTGTATCCGCCGATATTACAGAGAGCGCGCAGGACAAAATCTGCGGCGTACTGCGGTAATTTTTCACCAGACGGACCAGACGCACATCTTCTTCCTCCATCAATTGCGCAAAGCACGCAGGGCTTGCGCCGCGGAAGCCATAGATCGCCTGGTCGGGGTCGCCGATAACAAACAGGTTCTTCCCCCGCTCGCTCCACGCGCGCACAAGCTGATACTGAATGGCGTTGATATCCTGAAACTCGTCGACGAGCAGGTAGCGGAACCGCCGCGCACAGGCCGGCTTCACGCCCTTGTGCCACAAAGACAGCGTCTTTATGAGCAGGCCGTCCAAATCGGTCACGCCTGCGCCTTCCAGCAGCCGTTCGTACGCTTCCACTGCCGTACGCGGCAGACGGCTTTCCATTTCCCCCTCCGTCTGCCGGAAGCGGGACGCCTCACGCAGAAACTGCGCCGGCGAGAGCTTCAGCCCCTGCGCCTGGACGACCTCCGCTGCAAATACAAGCGCTTCCTCTTCGCCGATTAGACAAACTTCCCCCTTAATTTCCTGTAAAAGCTGCAAACAAACCGCATGGAACGTGCCGATCGTCATGCCTCGTATGGCGCGTTTTCCGCCCAGGCGCTGCTCCAAGCGCTCGCGCATCTCCCCTGCGGCCTTATTGGTGAACGTCACCGCCGTGATTTCCTGCGGTTTTACGCCGAGCCGCTCGATGAGGTACGCAATTTTGGATACGAGCGTTTTCGTTTTCCCCGTGCCCGGCCCTGCCACAACGGCCACAATCCTGTCAGGCGCCGCCACGGCCTCCGCCTGCTCCCGGTTGAGCCCGTCAAGGCCGCCCGCTTTTTCATCAAGCTGCGGCTGTATTTCCTCCGCTGTTTCCTCACTCTGCCGCTTCTGTGCGGGAATATGGCGGCTCTGCGGCTTTGCTTCGTGCAGTTCATCGGCTGACAGCAGCGACACCTGCCCGCCCAATGCGCGGCGGTCCGCCTCGTCCATCAGCTTGATCGTGCCATATTCGCCGTCATAGCCGGGTATACGTTCTACCTCGCCACTGCGGAGGCGGCGGATACCCTCCGCGACATAGGGGCCAGCCGCATGGCTGATTTCTTCAATCGACGCCTCACGCAGGATATAAAACTCCGGCCCAAGCCGGGCGAGCAAATCCATGTACTGCGCGTCCACCTTTTTGCTTGCGGCGGACATGCCGCACGAGGCCGCAATGACCTCCGGCAGGGGAACCAGGCTTTCGTAGTGCGGCGCGTTTGGAGGGCGGTACCCCTCCGGCCGGTCAGAAAGCTGTTCGACCCGGTGTTCTACGCCGATCGTGATCTTTTTCCCGCAGACCGGGCAGCGTCCGTGAAGCTGCTCCGTTTCCGCCGGTTTCAGGCACAGATTACAGTTGCGGTGCCCGTCGAGGTGGTACTTCCCTTCCTCCGGAAAAAACTCGATCGTACCGCCAAAGCCCGCCGCCGCGCCGCCCTCGATTGCACGCTTCAGCCCGCTATACGACAGCTCCGCATCAATCAGGTTCGCCTCCCGGCCCAGCTTTGCCGGCGAGTGCGCGTCCGAGTTTGACACGAGCGTGTATCCGTCGAGCGCAGACAGCCGCCAGTTCATCGGCGGGTCGGACGACAGGCCCGTCTCCAGCGCGTGGAGCTGCGGCGTCAAGTCCTCAAAACATTCCTCCAATGTATCAAACCCGGAAAACGCCCCAAACACCGAGAAGTGCGGCGTCCAGATGTGCGCCGGGATAAATATCGCCTCCGGGCACACGTCGAGCGTAATCTCAAGCAGGTCGCGGCTGTCGAGGCCGAGGATTGGCCTTCCGTCCGAGTGGATGTTGCCTACCGCCTCCAAACGGCGGGAAAGCGCGCCCGCCGCTTCCAGGCTCGGCAGCAGGATTACATTATGCACCTTGCGCGTCTTGCCGTTCTTTTTATAGATCGAGCTGATTTCCCCGGACAGGACAAACCGCGCCGCCTTGTCCGGTCCATCCCCCGCCGGGCCGCCCGAAAGGCGCAGCCCGCTGCGCAGCATGTAAAGCCCCTCCTCGGCCGGTATTAGCGTTTCCTCCAGCGACTGCCGCCACGCCGGGTGGGTAAAGTCCCCCGTGCCAATCAGGCCGATACCCTTCCGCCGCGCCCAGAGGTCAAGCTCCTCCGGCACGCCGTTCTTGCTCGTCGCGCGTGAATACTTGGAATGAATGTGTAAATCTGCAATATACACCGCCTGCACCTGCCATTCTACTCTTTTTGTCTAATTTTGTAATTTATTATAGCACATGGCATTCCAGAATACAACAAGCAATCCATTTTATGTTTTTTATCCAGGTGCGGCGCAGCTCGTGCAAGAAACCAAACATGCCCGACCCACATATAATAATGGAGGAACAAAACTTTTTCCTTTAGGGGGTGAACAGCATCAAAGGCAAAAACCGGCGCGACTCCTACTTCCTCGACCAGCTCCCGGCGGAGGTCCGCTCACAGCTATCCTTGCTCGACGACGCGCAGCTTAACCTGCTCTTTATTTTAGTCAGTATCGTACTGCGAATCCAAACGCTGCAGGTACAGCGCGGCCTGCTGCTCGCGGAGGCCTTCTCTCCCGGGGAGTTTGACGCAAGCGCCTGCCCGGACCCGTTCGTCATGCAGGTCGTTGCCTCCGTCCTCACATTTTATGCGCTGATCGGCTTCCAGAAGCAATCGCAGGGAATCGCTGCGCAGACAGCGGCAGCGGGGCAGGACACCTCTGCGGCAGATACGGAATCTCTTCTGGGCATGATTGTTATATTGGTTTCCCTGGTCCGGTTTGGGCTTCTGCTCGGCACTACGGATGCCGGACAGGGCCAGACCGCCCTGCCAGAACTGGAAGCAGACACAGAGGACATATAAAAAATGGAATGTGCCGCGGCACATTCCATTTTTCTTTATCTGCGCATCCCTCTTCCTCTTACATTGCCGGTTCCGGTTCCCATGTTAGCGTCGCCCATAACGTCCGCAGTTGTAAATACGTTGAAGTTTACGTTGGTCGGGCGGTCACCCGGGTAATAGAAGTAAACAAATTTAATGGAGAAAATATCGCATACAATAAAATTCCGTTCCCGGTCGTCGAACAAAGTCACAAAACTCGTCCCGACATCGTATAGGATCCCCTGCTTCCGCATGATAAGCCCCGTCCCAATCAAAAACTCCGCCACAACATATTCCCCGACGTTTTGTGAAAGGATGTTCTGCATCGAACCGCGCATTTCCTCCGTGTTGAAGTTCTCCTGCGGCGGCGAATTAAACCCAAACATTCTGCTGCCGCCGTTCGCCGTCCGCATAAAGTCGTTTGCCGGTGCGGCAAATTGGTTATTCATGTTGGCGTTCGCGCCGGTTTGGTTTTCGTTTTGTGGAACAAACCCGCTGTTTGTGAAGTTTTCGCTGTCCATGATCTACCTCCTGAAATTATGTATTTGCATATGCTTCTGTCGGGTTGTAAAAGCAATGGTCTCCGATCCGGATCACGAACCGGCCCACCTGGGAAGGAAAGTTCTGCCGGCAGGATGGCGCAAACGGATTGAAATACCAAAGTGCAAAACCGAGGTTTGTGAGCCGGTTCCCGGCAATCGCCCAGTTTGCGATATCATAATGAACCTGCTCCGGCCGCATGTTGTAAATGTTTTGCGGGTTGTATTGACCCCGCAGCGTATCCTGCACGCAGTCGAACTGCAAAGGCTGAAAAAGGACCGCGCGGATACTCTTCTGAAGCCGCCCGTATTCACCGTAGGTGACATGCACGCGGTTCATAACAACGCAGGCAACGCCCTTCATCCCGTTTTCCCCCTCGCCGCCGGCCTCGCATTTGATTGTTCTTGCCAAAAGCTCCAATTCGGAAAGCGCCACCGCCTAAGCCCCCTTCTGTATGTTCTGGTGTATTTTTACTATATGCGCTGCATCGAAAGAATATGACGCAAACTTAACTTTCCTGTTTTGTATAAAGCGCCCTTTCCCATACAAAAAGGCGGCATGTTCTTCTTCCCTCCCAGTCTTACCGCTTTTCCCGCTTCTTTCCTGTTATTTCCATGGCGGCGGTACAAGATAGGCATTGCACAATGCTGAGAACCTTCCCTAAAAAGGCCTGCGGCATAGCCGCAGGCCTTTCCTTACATCCTCTCTTCCCTCACAGCGTCCCGCTTACCACGTCGCTGTACATCACTTCTATCTCTTCTATCGTTCAACTGCCGCCTGTTTAACTCCCCAGGAGTTCTGCCATCCAACTGGTTGTTGGTATCCATGAACGGTCACGGTACGAAGTTCCAGCCACCGTTTCCAGGTTGGTTACATCCACATTGCCCGTCGAAACCATTTCCTGTGTCACCAAACTGGCCGGGAGTTCCAGCCAGTTGCTGACTTCCCCTGTCATGGGATCCAAAATCCGATCATACTCTCCCGCCAGTTCCAATGCAAGCACCCGTATGCCAAATTCTCCGTTGTAACTCCAATTCGTCGTGGCACAGGCCTTCCAGGGAGATCCTTCCTCCGTCATTTTCTCGATATCAGCGCTGCAAATATCCACACTCACCATGGGAATATCGCTGTTTTCTTCTTTGAGAGCGGCATACACGCCGCGGGCATACAAATCATAACAGCACCATATGGCGTCAATCTCGCCTTCTTCATAGCTGGCCAGAATATCAGCCGTTACTTCTGTCATAGAGGATTCAGCATTACTGTGATCGTCAGGCCCGATCGTTTCCACCGTCCTGATCAGTCCCTGTTCCTCATAGTGTGCATATCCTTCCTGGCGGCGGTCAAAGGACGATAAAAACTGCGGTCCTTCCCACACCCTGAGGATATTGATTGGCTCGCCCGCAGCCGTTTTGTCGGCATACAAGGTATTGCAGATATAGTCGAGCAGCAACTCCGCCATTTGGGAATCCTGCTGGAAGAACTGTGTAACACCTTCTATTTTCTGCGTCTGCCCATTGCCGTCCTCGAATAGGGTATCAAACGTCACAATTTTTAATTCTGGATACTGTTCTGTCAATTCGCGCAGAAAAGTATACGCATAGCTTTGGCCGCCATGGCTGAGCAGCAATCCGTCATAGCCGTCAGCAGCACATTGTCTGGCTGTATCCTGCCATTTTTCGTCCGAACCGTCACAGAAGAAAGCCTGAAACTCCATTCCGAGCCCCTCGGCGGTTTTCTCCGCAGCGTCGGCCCACATATCAAAAATATCCGACGAAACCATCTGCATAATATACGCTACCTTTTTCCCTGCCACCGGGGAACCGGTACTGGATGACGATTCTTCATTGCTTCCGGAACATCCTGCAAAGGAACACAGTATAACTGCCGCTGTCAGCAAAGCGGCCACCTTTCTCAAAAACATAAACCCAACCGGTCTCTTATACACATCTCCG
>DVOF01000212.1 GCA_018713805.1 Candidatus Aphodoplasma excrementigallinarum
ATTATAATTAGTTTACAATTATCCTCCATTCTTTTTCCGCTTGCGCAAATCCCGGAAAAAGCCGGACAGGAGCGCACTGCACTCCTCCTTCCGGACCCCGCCGCTTACCGCTACCGTATGGTTAAACAGCCCCGGCACAAACAAATCCGTCACCGAGCCGCACGCGCCGGCCTTGGCGTCGAACGCGCCGAAGTAGACGCTGCGGATCCTGCTTTGGATGATCGCCCCTGCGCACATGGCGCATGGCTCAAGCGTCACATACAGGTCGCATCCGTCGAGCCGCCACGAGCCGAGCTTTTTGTTAGCCTTTTGGATGGCAATGATCTCTGCATGGTTGATCACGCATTCTTTCGTTTCGCGCAGGTTATGGCCGCGGGCGATAATTTCCCCGTCCAGGGCAATCACCGCGCCAATGGGGCACTCCCCCTTTTGCGCCGCCTTTTTGGCCTCGGCAACGGCCGCCCGCATGAATGCTTCTTCAAACGCCATAGTCTGTCCCTCCGTTCGGGTGTAAATCTGGTTCTATTTTAAAAAAAATACTCGACTTTTGTCAAGAAATATGATACATTTAATTTTGTAAAAAGCACCTTATCAATAAGGGAGGATTTCCAGATGACAAGCAGAGAACGCCTAACCGCCGTTCTGCGCGGGGAGATACCCGACTGTGTGCCCGTTGCCCCGGATACGTCCAATATGATTCCGGTCAAGATGACGGGCCTTCCGTTCTGGGACGTATATTTGTACAAAAAGATGCCGCAATGGAAAGCGTATATCGACTGTGTGAAATATTTTGACTTTGACAGCCTGATGGATGGATATGCGGAAATCCGCTTTGACGACCTGGAGCCGGAGCGCGGAGAAGAAAAAACAGCGATCGTGTTCCAGGACGAGGAAAAAATCATTACCCAAAACTACCGGCTTGCAAACGGCAGACGCTTCTGGAGCGAAACGGTGACCGTGTATTCTATTGACAACCCGCCGGTCGAGGACGTGCCGCCCGAGAAAATGGGGCTGGAATCCGAACCGGTCAACTATAAAGAACTCGAGGGCGTATACGAGTGGCCGTCCGGCGAGGAGCTGCTCGCGCTGGTAAAGCGTGAAATGGGCGACCATGGCCTTGTCGGCGTTTCCTGCGGCACCTCCTGCCTGCTGCACAGCGAGGAGGACGTGTTCCGCTACTACGACGAGCCGGCGTATTTCTACGAAATGCGCGACCAAATCCTCGCGGAAACGGAGGCGCGCTACCACCGGCTGATGCAGCTGGAAACAAAGCCGGACTTCCTGTGTACGGGCTGTTCCGGTTCCCTAATCTGGCAAACGCCCGCCATTTTCCGGGAGCTTGCGCTCCCCATTGTCAAGCGGGTGACCGACCTTGCTTATGCAGACGGCATGTTTACGCACGTCCACTCCTGCGGGCCGGAGGCCGAGCTTGTCGAGATTCTGGCAAACGAGACCCATCTGACCGTGATCGACCCGCTTGAGATTCCGCCCATGGGGAACTGCAACCTGAAAGAGATCAAGCAGAAGTTTGGGGATAAAATTGTGCTCAAAGGGAACCTGTACACGACAGACGTGATGCTCAACGGCACGCCGGAGCAGGTGCGCGACGCGGCAAAGCGCGCCATCGACGACGCGGCGGAAGGGGGCGGCTTCATCCTTTCCACCGGCGACCAGTGCGGGCGCGACACGCCAAAGGAGAATTTGTTTGCTATGATTGAGACGGCGCGTACCTATGGGAAATACTAAACTGACAATTTTTAAGGAGGAGATAGTACTATGAGGAAATGTAATAACTGTAACCGTGAGTTTGACGACAGCGTCGACTTTTGCCCGACTTGTGGCGCAAGGCTCGGCGACGGCCCTGTAGCATTTGACCAACAGGCGGCAGCGGCGCAGATACAGCCCGACCAGCAGGCAGCTCAGCCGCCCGTTCCGCAGCCGGCCCCGGCGGCGCGCCCGGCCAACAGCGACCCGGTCACAGTCGGGGAATGGATGGTCATGCTCGTAAACCTCATCCCCTGCGTTGGCCCGATTATTTACTTTATCATTATGCTTGTATGGGCGTTTGGCGACAATACCAAGCCGAGCAAGAAGAGCTTCGCTAAGGCAAACCTGATCATTTATCTGGTTGCCATTGGCATTATCGTTCTTATCGTCCTGTTCAGCATGATCGTCGGGGTAAGCATTGCTTCGGTGTTTGATAACCCGTACTATTACTATTATTATTAATGCACAAATGCACACAAAAAAGCGCGCCAAGCGGCGCGCTTTTTACTTTACTGTCCCGCAGTTGTCTGCGGCGAGGTGATATACCATCCTGCCGCACCGGCAAACACACTGCCCTCCGCCGGCGTTTCCACTCCCTGTACCGTGTCGTTTAGCATCATGGCGTCCATCCCCATCAGCAGGGAGATGATCGGCATTTCCTCCAAAAACGCCTCCTCCAGCTCCTGATACGTCTGGGCAAACGCCTCCTGCGTCACGGCGTTTTTACAGTTCCATAAAAGAGAGTCGATCCGCTCGCTCGCATACACGCTGTAGCGCGCGTTCTGCCCGGCGAACATGGACAAATCGAGGTCGGCCCCGATCTTTACCTCTCCCAAAAACATATCGTAGTTTCCGGCATTGACCCGCCGCTGGTACTCTTCAAATGATACGCCTTCGACCGTGACCTCCACGCCGATCCTCTGAAGATCGGTTTTGACCGCTTCGGCGATCGCGCTCCGGCGTTCGTTGTCGCTGTTCACCAGCAGGTTAAAGCGGAGCGCCTCGCCGCTCTCACCATGCACCTGTACGCCGTCCGTCCCCGCGCTATAGCCCGCCTCGGCGAGCAGTTCTGCTGCGCGGTCCGCGCTCTCCTCCAGCTGATAAATGTCTTTATACAGATACGAGTTCGGCGCAGTGGGGACATGCACGCTCTTCCCGCGCCCGAACATGATATTCTGCTCGATCTCCTCCCGCCCGATCGCATAGGAGAACGCACGGCGCACCCCCGCGTCGGACAGGACTGTTCTCGTCGTATTGATCCCCAAAAAGGTCAGGTTATTGTTCGGGTAGGACACGGTGTAGAGGCTGTCTCTTATACACATCTCCGAGCCCACGAG
>DVOF01000213.1 GCA_018713805.1 Candidatus Aphodoplasma excrementigallinarum
AGTGGAAACACGGTTTTCCTTGCCTTTTGTGCCAAGATATAATATGATATTGACAAATGGACAAGGAGGAAACGGAGTATGATGAAAATTGTGGCGGCGACAAATAATAAAGGAAAAGTGAAGGAAATCAAATCAATTCTGGGTGGGATTGGACTTGAGGTCGTAAGCCAGGGCGAAATCGGGCTTGATCTTGACGTAGAGGAAACCGGAACGACATTTGAAGAAAATGCGCTTTTGAAAGCGCGGGCTGCGGCGCAGGCTTCTGGCATGAGCGCGCTGGCGGATGATTCCGGGCTGTGCGTCGACGCGCTTGACGGCGCGCCCGGCGTATATTCGGCCCGTTATGCTGGGGAAGGCGCCACTGACGCTATGCTGATTGAAAAGCTTCTCACAGTCATGAGCGGTGTGCCGGAGGAGAAGCGAGGCGCACAGTTTGTAAGCGTTGTCGCGCTTGTGACGCCGGAGGGGAAAGAATTTACGGCGCGGGGAAGCGCGAATGGCTTTATCACCGAATCGCCTTGCGGCAGCGGCGGGTTTGGGTATGACCCGGTATTTTTCTCGTCAGAACTGAAAAAGACGTATGCACAGATGAGCGATGCGGAAAAAAACCGGGTCAGCCACCGTTACCGCGCGTTGATGGAGCTGAAAAAGATTCTCTCTAACGAGCTGCAATAAAGCGTTTCTGCGCGCTGCAACATAATGCGGGAGTTTGGACCATAGAATAGTAAAAACGAGAAACAGGAGTGTGTATTGGATGAAACGGTACTTTTGTTTGGTTTTTGCTGTTCTTTTTTTGTTCCAAACCGGGGGCACGCCACCGGTCCGCGCCGAATCCGCAGCTAGTTACTGTGTAATCGACGCAGTCACGGGGCGGGTACTATATGAAAAGGACGCCTACACAAAACGGGGTATGGCGAGCACGACAAAAATCATGACTGCGCTCGTCGCGCTGGAGCGCGCAAATCCAAACGACATTGCGACCGTCAGCAATAACGCGTCACGGACGGAAGGCTCCTCGCTTTACCTGAAGGCTGGGGAAAAGATGACCATTTCCGATCTGGTGTACGGCCTTATGCTCAATTCTGGAAATGATGCTGCTGTTGTGCTGGCAGAACATATCGGCGGCGACGTGGAAACATTTGCGGGTATGATGAACGACATGGCGCGCGAAATCGGGGCGGACTCGACGCATTTTAAAAACCCGAACGGCCTGCATGACGACGGCCACTACACAACGGCTTATGACCTCGCGCTGATCACGCGACGCGCTATGCGGAACGAAACGTTCCGCAAGATTGTTGCAACAAAAAAATACACAATTGAAACGGCCGATACGAAGCGAAAAATCTATTTGTCCAACCATAACAAGCTGCTTAACTCGCTCGAAGGGTGCGACGGGGTCAAGACCGGCTTTACCAAAAAAACGGGCCGGTGCCTCGTTTCCTCTGTGACGCGGGACGGCTGGCAGGCGATTTGTGTGACGCTCAATGCAGGCGACGATTGGAACGACCATACGTCGCTCATGAACAAAGCGTTTTCAGAATATCAGAACCGGCGCGTCATCGCAAAAGGGCAGTTTATCAAAACCGTTCCCGTTGCGGGCGGGAACCCGGACTGCGTCGGAGCGGTAGCCGATACGGACATTTTTATTCCAGCCAAGGAAAACGAAACCTTTGATTTTGAAGTCCTTTACCATATTGACAGTACGCTTTCTGCACCTGTGGCACAGGGGCAACCGCTCGGGAGCATAGAGCTTACACTGAACGGGAAAACCTTCGCGGCGGCGGGGCTGGTCAGCGACCGATTTGCCGAAATGACAAAACGGGCGAGTTATCTGGATAAACTACGTGTGATTTTAGGCAGTTTGATCTGACAGAAAAGATATCTACACAAAAAAAGATTATTTTACACACACATTATATAAAATTTACACAAAAAACGATTGCAACTTATTGGGATTCATTGTATAATCAAATTACAGTGAATAAACCCAAAGGAGGAAGAAAACATGAAGAGGGCAACAAAGAAAGTAGTTTCACTCTTCGCCACGCTTGCACTGTTGCTGAGTCTGTTTAACGGATACGGCGCGGTGTATGCTGCGGACGTATTTTCTGTGGATACGCTGATTGAAGCGGAAGACACGACGCTTGGCACGGGCGCATTGGAGACAGAGGATGAAACGGCGAGCGGCGGAAAGTACATAACGTCGTCCGGGGAACGGGTGGATGACCCGGCGACGGTCAAGAACCCGGATATCGTATTTACCGTAAATATCCCTTCGGACGGGACGTATGCCGTTTATGCTAAGGTAATTATTTTGGACGACGGCCGGGATTCGTACCACTTTAAGTGGGATGGAGACGCGTGGGAAACGGTACATCCGGGCGCAAAAGGAACAAACTATGTATGGCTCAAGCTTTCGGAAAAGGAATTGACAGCCGGCGACCATATGTTTTATTGGACACACCGGGAATCATTGGCGATTTATGACGCGTTTTTTGTAACGGCAGACGCGACGAAGCTCCCGGCAATCAGCGGCGGCCCGGCGGCTTCGTCGGAACCCGGGACATCGGTTGACAGCGGGAAATACAACCAGTTTAAGACGGAGGGCGGCTCCGTGATGTTTGAGGCAGAGGAAGCTTCGATCAATGAAGCCCTTGTTGGAGTAGTGGAGTCGGAAAGTGCGTCGGGCGGAAAAGGCGTTCGTATGAATAAAGACGACCGCAACGTTCCCGCAGTTGACGCAGAAGCCGGCATTGGATTTGAAATCGTTGCCGACAAAACTGGCACCTATAACGTATGGGTACGGCAATCCTGTATGACGGAAGGCAACGACTCGTGCTTTATGTCTGTCAATGGTGCGGAATACAAAGATCAGGGACTACAGAGAGGCTCGGTAGACGAGAACGATTTTAGGTGGCAAAAGCTCGGCACAATGTCGCTTACAGAAGGGGGAACGGGTTCGATCCGGATTATCCCGCGCGAAACGGGCGCAATCATGGACCGGTTCATTATAACCGCCAATCTTTCGTATATGCCCTCCGGAATGGGAGAGCTGCCGAGCGAAGCGGGGAGCTCAGTAATACCGTTCCCGGAGGGACAGTATCCGCTTCCAAGCATCACCCCGCCGCCGGAGCATCCAAGACTGATGTTCCGGGCGCAGGATATGGATACGATAAAGGCAAATATGGAAGCTGAAGAATCGGCGGCGGCTGTTGCCGAGTTCAACGCACTGAAGGAAGAGAGCTTTGACGGCAACCTGCCCGAAAAGGAAACGTCGAACTATGACGGCCAGAAGCTCGGTATCATCGAAGCAAAGGCCTTCGACTATATCATGTATGGCAACGAGCAGCATGCAAGGGAAGCCATTGAGGCAATCAAGAACTATGCGAGAACCTGTACTTACATAGGATTGCATGACTATACGCGCCAGATGGGACATGTGCTCTTTACGGCGGCGGAAGTATATGACTGGTGCTATCCGGTTTTGACCGATGAAGATAAAGAAGAGATCGTTGCTCTGTGCCAAGGGATTGGGTTGAATATGGAAATCGGCTTCCCGCCGAGCGGCCAGAGCGCGGTTTGCGGACACGCCGGCGAAATGCAGCTTTTGCGCGACTGGCTCTCGCTTGCGATTGCGACCTATGACGAGTATCCGGACATCTATAACTTCGTTGGCGGCCGATTCTTCAGCGAATTTGTGCCGGTAAGGAATTATTGGTTTACGTCCGAAGCGCATCACCAGGGCAGCGCATACGGAAGCAGCAGTCGTCACGAATGCGAACTGTGGTCGCAGTGGCTGATTTACCGGATGAGCGGCGAAACGGTATATATCCCGGAAATGAGCCAGGTGGTATACCAGTGGATTTACACGCGCCGTCCGGATGGGCAGCTTCTGCGTGAAGGCGACGACTATAACGAGGGCATAGGGAAAAACAAGTATTGGAATACAATAGCTGGTCCGTTGTTCTATGCGTCCAACTTCTATAAAGACCCGGTTTTGAAAAAGCAGTTTTTGAGAGACGGAGGCGTGTCCAACTTTAAATACGATATGTGGTCGCTTACGCCGGTTCAGTTTTTGATATTCAACGACCCGACCATCGGCAAAGAAGACATTGATACGCTGCCGCTGACGAAGTATTTTGATTCGCCTTTGGGCGCTATGGTCGCGCGCACGGGCTGGAACATGGGTATGGATTCGCCCGATGTGCTCGCTTACATGAAGATCGGCGAGCTTTGGGGAGCGAACCACAACCACAGGGATGCGGGCAACTTCCAGATTTACTATAAGGGTATCTTAGCGAGTGAATCGGGATATTATGAAAGCTATGGCACAGACCATGATGCAAATTATAACAAGGCGTCAATTGCGCACAATACGCTTTTGATCAGTTCGGATTCTGATCCAATCGGTAACCAGCGCATACCGGGAGGCGAGCCGGCTACGCTGGAAACCTGGCTGAGGGACGACGTTTACCGGACGGGCGAAGTGATCGGGCACGAGTTTGGCCCCGATACGCAGGAGCCTGAATATTCCTACATTGCCGGCGATATTGCAAGAGCATATGGCAGCAATGTGGATGAGGCGGTCCGCTCCATGATCTTTATGCCGCTCGAGGATGAGGATCATCCGGCTGCGTTTGTCGTATTCGACAAGGTCACGACAGAGAACGCAGACGCGAAAAAGACCTTCATGCTGCATATGCAGGAAGAGCCGGAAGTTGACGGCAACGTCTCGATTATCAAGCGGCAGAATGACGGCTACAACGGCATGCTGACGAACCAGACGCTTCTGCCTGCGTCGCCCACAATTGAAAAGATCGGCGGCGAGGGCAAAGAATTCTGGATGGGTGACAGGAACTATGCGCTGCAAAGCTCGATCAATAACGAAACCTCACTGGAAGCCGGCTGGGGCAGGATCGAGATTTCTCCGTCGACCGAAAACAACACGGATTACTTCCTGAACGTTATGTACGTCAATGACGCGGATAAAGACCTTGCGCTTGAAGAGGCAGAACTGATCGAAAACGACAGCGTAGCAGGCGCAAAGATATTCAACCGTGTGGCGGTATTCAGTAAAAACAAAGACCGCATTACAGATTCGGTAAGCTTTGATGTGCCTGGGAATGAAACGGAACTGAAGGTAAATGTAGCTGGTTTGCAGGCTGGCACATGGACAATCAAAGCCAATGGGACTGAGCTTGGGACGCAGGTTGCAACCGAGGACGGCGGTATCATCTACTTTACGGCGCCTGCGGGCAGCTATGAGCTCGTGTATACAAGCGCGGACAGCAACAAGACCTTTGAACAGGGAAATCCGCCGGAAGCAACGGAAGGGATTTCCGTGAGACTCAACAGCAACTATCTCTATTCCGATGTTCCGCCTATGACGGTCAATGACCGGGCGCTTGTTCCGATGCGCGCACTGTTTGAGGCGCTCAATGCAGATGTAACATGGGACGAGGCGACTGCAACCACGACCGCGACGAACAGCTACACTTCGATTCAGCTGACGGAGGGGCAGACGACGGCGTATATCAATGGCGAACCTGTCGAGCTTGAGACACCGGCGCAGATTATCCAGGACCGCTTCCTTGTTCCGCTCCGCTTTGTGGCTGAGTCGCTCGGCGCAACGGTAGAGTGGGATCCGTATGGACAGATCATCGATATAACGGCCAGAGTGGAAACAAAAAAATGGGATATTGAAAACCTGATCGATATTCAGAGTGCGGTACAGAGCGGCGACGACGGCAACGGAAATACGATCTTGAACAGCTTTGACGGCTTGCTGTCAACACGTTGGGCGCCGGAAGGCAAGGACGGCGACGCGTGGGGTATATATG